>CAIQXR010000246.1 GCA_903875815.1 uncultured Actinomycetes bacterium | reverse complement strand
CAAAGAGCGCGCGAAGAACGACGGGAATTCCACCGACACGATCGATATCGGTCATGACGTACTTTCCAAATGGTTTCAAATCTCCCAGTAGCGGAACTTTGGAACCAATTCGATGGAAATCTTCAAGAGTCAGATCAACTTCTGCTTCGTTAGCGATCGCGAGCAAGTGGAGAACGGCATTGGTAGAACCGCCGAGGGCCATTACAACAGTGATGGCGTTTTCAAATGCCTTTTTGGTGAGAATCTGACGAGTGGTGATGCCCTTGCGAATAAGTTCGACAACCGCAGCGCCTGACTTAATTGCGTAATCATCGCGACGACGATCAACCGCTGCTGGTGATGCCGAACCAGGAAGTGAGAGTCCGATCGCTTCACCAACTGCTGCCATGGTGTTGGCGGTATACATGCCACCACAGGCACCTTCACCTGGGCAGATAGCGCGCTCAATTTTGTCGACTTCATCTTGGGAAATTAAACCGCGAGCACATGCACCGACTGCTTCAAATGCATCAATGATCGTGACATCTTTGCCATCCACATTTCCCGCCAAAGTAGAACCGGCATAGACAAAGACGCTGGCCACATCGATACGAGCTGCTGCCATCATCATGCCGGGTAGCGACTTATCGCAACCAGCAAAAGTCACCATGCCATCGAGGCGCTCTGCCTGCATCACTGTCTCTACCGAGTCAGCAATGACTTCACGGGAGACGAGTGAGAAGTGCATACCTTCGTGACCCATGGAAATTCCATCGGATACAGAGATGGTTCCAAATTGCATCGGGAAGCCACCAGCTTCGATAACGCCCTTACGAGATGCCTTTGCTAGGCGATCGAGTGAGAGGTTGCATGGCGTAATTTCATTCCACGATGAGGCGATACCAATCTGTGGCTTCACCCAATCGTCATCGCCCATACCAACTGCGCGAAGCATGCCGCGCGCCGGTGCCCGCTCAAGTCCATCAGTTACCAAACCAGAACGTGGCTTCATGGGATTTTTTGGTTCAGTCATTTCATTACCCCTGTCCGAGATGCTTGAGTAAGAGTTCACGTACCTTGGCCGCATCGGCTTGTCCGCCAGTGGCCTTCATAACTGCGCCAATAAGTGCGCCCGCTGCTGGAATATTTCCGCCGCGAATGCGCTCTGCCGTATCGGGCTGAGCTGCAATCGCCGCTTCGATAGCGACCATCAGAGCTGAATCATCTGAAACAACTTTGAGTCCGCGCTTAGCGATAACTTCTTGTGGCGTTCCTTCACCGCTAATAACGCCTTCAACAACTTGGCGGGCAAGTTTGTCGGTGAGATCACCGGCGGCGATAAGTGCAACAATTTCAGCAACGCTTGCTGCAGTGATCAGTGAAGTTGCAGCAACTTCGCGTTCATTAGCAAGGCGAGATACTTCACCGAGCCACCAGGCACGTGCCTTGGCAGGATCAGCGCCGAGCGCAACGGTCTCTTCAACGACATCGACCAACTCGGCATTAACGAGTGATTCCATCTCTTTATCGGGAGCGCCCCAAGCCTCTTGTAAACGCTTGCGGCGAAGTGATGGCTTCTCCGGCAGCGTCTTACGAAGCTCTTCGATCCAATCGGCATCGGGACAGACAGGAACAAGATCCGGCTCTGGGAAGTAGCGATAATCCTCGGCTTGTTCCTTGGAGCGACCAGAACGAGTCTCGCCACTCTCTTCTAAGAAGTGACGGGTCTCTTGAATAATTCGTTCGCCAGCTGTGAGGCGGTTTGCTTGGCGAATAATTTCACCAGTAACTGCGCGCTCTACTGAACGGAGTGAGTTAACGTTCTTTGTTTCAGAGCGAGTACCGAGTTGGCCACTACCCATAGGTGAGAGCGAGAGGTT
>CAIQXR010000245.1 GCA_903875815.1 uncultured Actinomycetes bacterium | reverse complement strand
TCTGTTTTAGGAAGTGTGATCACTTCCGAACTATAACTTGGCGAACTCCAAGAGAGAATGGATAGAAGTTCCCTTGACGCGCGGCTTGCCGAGTGGCTCGCCGTGCTCGACTTCGCGCAGGTTAATTCGCTCCCAAGCACTCTGGTCGATGACTGTATGCCCAGCCGGCAAAATCTCGGTGATATCGCCAGTCTGCTTGGGGGCCTTGAGGTCCTCCACCAAAAGCTTAATGACATCGGCGGCATCGCTCTTATTTGTGCCAATTACACCTGATGGTCCGCGCTTGGCCCAACCGACTACGTAGAGATTGCTGGCTTCTACTCGGCCATCGACATTTGCGATCTTGCCGCGTTCTAATTTCACGCCATCAATCGGAAGTGGTTCGTATCCAATTGCAGTAATAACTAAGCCGGTCTTAATCGAGTAAGTATCGCCAGTATCAACGACTTTGCCATCGACCATCTCGTTGACATTAAAGACAATCTCCTCCACCTTTCCATCGCCCTTAATTTCATGAGGAGTGGAGAGGAATTTGAATTCGAGCGAACGCTCGTGGCCAGCTTGGGGGTGCTCGGCAATCAAGCGCATAGCTTCCAGATTCGAAGCTAAGTGCTTTTCGATCTCGCCGAATTCAGCGCCAGCAATCGCGCGAGCATGGGCTGCTTCAATCATGGCGCTATCGAAATGGACATCGGTATGTTCGAGCTTAGGAAGTTCGCGAAGTTCGGGGCTGGTGAAAGCAGCGTTCTCTGGACCGCGGCGACCCACGATATAGACCTTACGAATATTGCTCTTACGAAGAGCAGCAATCGCAATTTCAGAAGTGTCGGTGGGATCGAGTTCGAAAGGATCGAGTGCCAACATGCGCGCACAATCCATAGCGACATTGCCGGCGCCAATAACAACAGCAGTATCGCACGAGAGATCGATCTCGAACTTTTCAAAATCAGGATGAGCGTTGTACCAAGGCACAAATTCAGCGGCAGAGATTGAATTCTTTAGCGCTTCTCCGGGAATACCCAATCGCTTCCCTACTGATGATCCGGTCGCCATGATGACGGCGTCATAGCGCAGGGTAAGGTCTTCCAGCGATAAATCTTTTCCGATTTCGACATTGGCAAAAAGTCTGAAGCCATCAATCGCAGCGACTTTCTCAAATACCTTGGCCACAGTCTTAATTTTTGGGTGATCAGGTGCAACGCCACTGCGCACTAAGCCCCATGGGGTCGGAAGACGTTCGATCATGTCAATCGAAAACTTGAGTTCTTCGGTCGCTGAATTCTGAAGCGCCTGCGCTGCAAAATATCCCGAAGGACCTGCGCCAACAATTGCGATCTTGTAATGGGCCATAGTGACGAGTACTTTACAGGAGAAGAGAGCGAGCGGTTTTGAGAGTTTAAACCCGCTTAATCACCATTGAAGCGCCTTGACCCACTCCAATACAGAGCGTTGCCAGACCAATCTCGAGATCATCGGATTCCATCCGCTTGAGTAGCGTCCCAATTAAGCGGCTGCCAGAAGAGCCCAATGGATGGCCGAGTGCGATTGCGCCACCACGATTGTTGACTTTGCTCTCATCTAATCCGAGTCCACGAATGCAGACGAGAACTTGAGCGGAGAATGCTTCGTTTATCTCAATAGCGTGGAGGTCGTTCACTGTCATCCCTAACCGGGCTACTAGCTTTTGAGTGGCTGGAACTGGTCCATAACCAAATTGATAAGGAAGTACACCTGCGGCATCAAAGCCAAGAATTTCTGCGCGAGGTGTGAGATTAAATTTCTTGAGCGCTGCCTCCGAGACAACCATGACAGCGCTGGCGCCATCAGATAGCGGTGAGGCGCTTCCAGCGGTAATGATTCCTTCTTTAGAGAAGGATGCTTTGAGATTTGCTAGCGCTTCGGAAGTTGTCGATTCGCGCACAGTTTCATCCATAGCTAATGATTCGCTACCAGGGACCGCAACTATTGAATCACCGAAGAAACCTGATTTCCAGGCAGTAGCAGCACGTTGATGAGATTGAACTGACCAAGCATCTGAATCAACTCGAGATATTCCATGTTCCTTCGCTAATTTCTCAGTGGCTTCGCCTAATGAGAGCACCGAACGGCCAGCGTCATGCTCTGCCATTTTTGGATTAACAAATCTCCAGCCAAGTGCCGTATCGAACATTGGTCCAGGCTTCGCCCAGGCCTTACTTGGTTTTTCCGTAACCCAAGGCGCTCTCGTCATAGATTCTGCGCCACCTGCGATAACTACATCGGTCCGCCCAGATGCAATGGCCTCTGATGCTGAAGCGATTGCCTGAAGTCCTGAGGCACATAGTCGATTAACGGTATAGCCCGGAACGCTCTCCGGTAAACCAGCCAGGAGAAGTGCCATTCTCGCTAGATTGCGATTGTCATCACCTGATTGGTTGGCCGCTCCCAAAATAACTTCATCGATATCTTTGCCAGCGATGCCATTTCGTTCGAGTAATGCATTGATTGTTGATGCCGCAAGATCATCGGCACGGGTATTGGCCAGTGCGCCACCATATTTTCCAACATGGGTGCGCACGGCATCGACAATGTATGCAGTCACAGAAATTACGCCAAACTCAAAATCGACTTCATGGTCGATAGCAGTACGGCATAAGGATCTTGAGGCAGATCATTACTACGCCAGCCAACAAAGTTATCGGGGCGAACGAGAACGCAACCCGCCTCTGAAACTTCACGAACGCGAGCCCAATCGTCATAAAGATCTGTGTACGTGTGTCCAGGACCGATGATGTATGGCGCAATATCGATACCTAATTCAGCAGCGACTTTAGTTGCAGCCTGCTCCCAAGCTCCGCCTGGAATACCAGTGAAGAGAGAGAATCGACCTTGGCCACCCAAATCTTTGGTACTGACTTTGTAACCATCCTTACCTAACCAGACATGTGGCAGACGCGCTCCTGGCCAAGTAGTTGGGTGATAGAAAAGTTCTGGATCCTGGGTATAGGCAGGTTCAGGTGTACCATCTTTAACGACCGCAGTCGATGCGTAACGCTGACCCATCTCAACGCCATGTGCGTTGAACTCATAATCCTTGAGTTCAAGCGCCTTGCGCAGATCTTCGCGACGCTTTGCGCCTTCAGGAGTGTTATCGCGACGAGCTTCGATATTTCTGCGCATAACGACTGGATCGTTTGTGCCGAGTACATCGAGCGCTTCAAGAATTGCGCCGAACTCTTCAATACTCTTATTTGCGCGAAGGACGATCTGCTTACCTACCGGTGCGCGCTCTGCGCTATAGGAATCAAGGAGCGCTTCGCCGGCTTTGCCTTTAAGGACATAGGCGAGCTTCCATGCCAAGTTATAAGCATCTTGTACTGAGGTGTTTGAGCCCAATCCATTTGAAGGTGGATGACGGTGGGTGGCATCGCCCATCGCGTAAACCCGGCCCTTGTTGTATTCCTTGGCATACATCTTGTTGTTGCCCCAGACAGAGGTAGAGGTAATTTCAACCTCAAGTTCCTGATCACCAACGAGGTTGCGCACAACTGAAATCGCCATTTCGTCAGTTACTTCAGGTGCTGGCTTACTGATGTCATAACCCCAAACAATTAGCCATTCATTCCAAGGGCGCACCATACGAACGAGGCCAAGACCAATTCCACCAATGGTTGAACCGGGCTGGAGTACCCAGTAAAGAACGCTTGGGCGGTGAGCAACAAATTTTGTGAGATCTGCTTTGAAGACAATATTCATGGAGCCAGCGACATCCATCTGACCTTCCATAGGAAGTCCTGCTTGCTCAACTACTTTCGAGCGGCCACCATCAGCGCCGATCAAATACTTACTACGAATTTGATATTCAACACCCGAGACGCGATCGAGCACGGTTGTTGTCACACCGGTCGCATCTTCTTCATAGCGAATGAATTCGGTGCTAAACCGGACTTTGGAACCCTGCTCAGCTGCTCGAGTGAGCAGAATTGGCTCAAGTAAATCTTGTGGAATATCGCAATTGAGAGTTGGGCTAGAGAGAACGTAATCTGCTTCGCGACGAGGATGAATTCCCCAGGTGCGGATACGGCCAATCTCTTCGCCTACCAAGCTGGTACAAAAAACCGTATCGCCCATGAAACTATGTTCTGTGGCCTTCTCCATAACATCAGCTTCAATGCCGTAGTCGCGGAAGATCTCCATGGAAGCCTGATTGGTGATGTGGGCTCGAGGAGTATTGGCAGTCCACTGATATTTGGTGATCACAATGTGATTGACCTTCATGCTAGCCAATCCCACCGCAGTCGTTAAACCGGCCGGGCCAGAACCAACGATCAATACATCAGTCTCGATTACGCCATTATTTGTTGACATCGCCTAACTCCTTCTGTCGATTACTTGTGCTGCTGTGTGTTCAATTACTTCTTCTAGGCTAACTCCAGGAGCGAGTTCGCGAAGAAGAAAACCTTCATCAGATGTATCCATCACGCAGAGATCGGTGATCACGCGATGTACGACTCGAGTGCCCGTCAATGGCAAAGTGCACTTATCCAACAACTTAGACTTTCCATTTTTCGAGAGATGCTCCATGAGAACGATCACTCGACCGGCGCCATGGACTAAATCCATCGCACCGCCCATGCCTTTGACCAATTTCCCCGGGATAATCCAGTTAGCCAAATCGCCACTTGCTGACACTTCCATGGCACCTAAAATGGCGACATCTACTTTTCCGCCTCGAATCATTGAGAATGAGAGCGCAGAATCAAAGAATGAAGCGCCAGGCAGAGTCGTAACAACTTCCTTGCCAGCGTTGATGAGATCCGGGTCAACTTCATCTTCAAAAGGATATGGGCCAACGCCAAGCAATCCATTTTCGGAATGGAGAATCACTTTGACTTTTGGATCTAAATAATTGGGAATCAATGTTGGAAGTCCGATCCCCAAATTTACATATTCGCCATTGCGCAGTTCAAGCGCCGCGCGTTGAGCAAGTCCCTCTCGTGTAAGCGCCATGTCAGGCCCGCTTTCTTACGGTGAGTTGCTCGATACCCTTATTAGCAGCCTCTTCTGGAGTGAGCTGAATAACTCGCTTCACATAAATTCCCGGTAGATGAATTGACTCAGGATCTAATTGACCGGCTTCGACAATCTCTTCAGCCTCAACAATCGTAATTCGCCCGGCCATCGCCGCATTGGGATTGAAGTTACGGGCCGACTTTCTAAAGATGCAGTTACCTTGGGTATCTGCTTTATAGGCACGAACCAGAGCGAAGTCGGTGGTAATCGTCTCCTCTAAAATGTACTGCTGACCATGAAACTCGCGCCGCGGGCGAGGTTTGCCAAATTTGATCGCCTTCCCAGCACCATCAAACTTCGTTGGTAATTCCCCTGTCTCTACCCAAGTGCCTACGCCTGCTGGCGTATAAAAAGCGGGAATTCCAGCGCCACCTGAACGCATCTTCTCGGCCAGAGTTCCTTGAGGAGTAAGTTCGAGTTCAATCAAACCTTCTAGGTACTGCCGCTCAAATTCTTTATTAGTTCCAATATATGAGGCAGTCACATGTGCAATACGGCCAGCTTCAAGAAGAATTCCCAAACCACCGCCATCAACACCACAGTTGTTAGAAACAACTCGCAATTCCTTACTGCCCTTATTGAAGAGCGCCTTGATTAATACATTAGGCACTCCGACTAGACCAAATCCCCCAACTGCAAGTGACGAACCATCACCAATATCAGCGACTGCTTCGGCAGGAGTAGAGACGACCTTGTTGATCATTTTCTATCCTTTGACCAATACAAAGTCATACTCAAGAAGAAGATTGCCATCAGGCTGTTTAACGAATTCTTTGATCAATGATCCCTTTACGCCAAAGACGGTATCACTATCGAGATACTTACTCTCTTTATCGAAGATATGAGTGGTAACTTGTCGATATCCCGGAGCTTCCACGATCGCGTGAATGTGAGCTGCGCGCCATTCATGTCGATTCACTGAACGAAGCATCTTGCCAACTGGGCCATCGGCTGGAATGGGATAAGGCACTGGGCGAATGGTGCGGAACTCATACTTACCACCAGCGTCGGTCTTGAAGAGACCCCGCAAATTGCCGCTGACATCGTTAGATTCTTGAATGTCATAAAGGCCATTGGCATCGGTCTGCCAGACATCGATCATCGCACCAGAAATTGGGTTGCCATCGACATCGATTACGCGACCTCGAACAATTGCTGGTTCACCTTCGGTGAGTGCGCGGGTGACGATGGAATCGCCATAATTGAGTAGGTGGGAATTGGCCACGTGGAATGGCCCCAAGATTGTTGGTTCGGTTGCCCGGTCATCACCTTTTGAGTGATTGATGAGATCGACCAAACTAGAGAGTCCTAACGTGTCTGAAAGCAGAATAAATTCCTGTCGCACATCCGAACACATCTGACCGGTGCGAGTGAGAAAATCAATGGCGAAGAGCCACTCCTCGTCAGTAATTCGAATCTCTCGGGCGAAGGCGTGGAGATGTTTTACTAATGACTGCATGATCTCTTTTAAGCGCGGGTCTGTTGTGTTCCCAAAACTCGCAATAACTTCAGCGGTGAGCTCTGACTCTGACGTTGCCATCATGCACCTTTTTCTTTACTCGTCTGCGAAATACGATATTTCGTAGCAAAAAGTGAGAATTTATTCCGTGAAATCCAGCCCCATAATCCTTCAGGAGCCAGTGAAACAATCGCAATTCCAAGCAGGCCAAGAATGATGAGGTACCAGGTGCCGTAATCCTTGAGGCGATCTTGTAGGAAGTAATAGATGATGGCGCCGAAAATCGGTCCCTCGATAGTTCCGAGGCCACCGATGACAACCATAAAAATCATAATGGCGCTGTAGTTAACGCTAAATATGTCATCGGGCTGAACGCGAAGGTTGCTCATAGCGATGAGCCCGCCAGCTAACCCAAATCCCATAGAGACAAGAACGAAGACAGTACGACGATTACGCAGCACATTGACGCCAAGAACGCCTGCCGCAGTTTGGTCATCGCGAATAGCAGTAAGGGCAAGGCCCAACTTGCTGCGCATTAACAAAATGGTGGAGAGCAAAGTAAGGAAGATTGCGACTAGCGCGCTCCAGTAGATTGCAGCGATACGAGTCTCGCGCCCCATTCCCGAAAATGCACCGAGGGAGATTCCAGAGCCACCACCCAAAGTCTTTACTTGAACGACAAAGAGCTTGATGATTTCGGCAATCACCCAAGTACCGATAGCGAAATAGCCGCCGGAGAGTCGGAAGACAAGGAAGGAGAGTGGAAAGGCAAACACTCCACAGAGAACTGCCGCAAGTGCAAGGGATACGAATGGGTTAATGCCTTGAATATCCGAGAGATAGACCAACGAATAGGCACCGATACCAATAAAGGCTTGCTGACCGATAGATACTAAACCGCCGAACCCAGCGAGCAAATTCCACATCGTGGCCAAGATGATGAGGATAAAAGCCTGCACGAATTTCACTTGATAGGGAATTGCTAAAACTTTAGGAAGGGCAGCAAGCGCGACGAGTAAAGCAATGAAGATGAAGGGCAGAACTTTATTGAGTCGGGTGCCGCGCGAAACAACGTATGTGGTTCCCATTATTTTCCCTTCTGCTTTGGCATCAGGCCTTGTGGGCGGAATATCAAGATGACGATAAAGACTAAGTGACCAGCTAGAACACCATAGGAAGGTTGAATTTGAGCGCCAATGCTCTGACCGATTCCCAAGACGATTCCGCCGACCAGAGTTCCCCACAGTGAACCAAGGCCACCAATGATCACAGACTCAAAAGCAAAGATGAGGGCGATGGGACCAAAGCTAGGTGCAAATTGAGTGCGCATTCCAAAGAGAACACCACCAATTCCTGCGGCAAAGAGGCCGATGGCGGTGGCGATGCCATAAATGTGCTTGTTATTGATACCCACAAGATCGGCTGCACCAGGATCATCACTAGACGCGCGAAGGGCGCGTCCAACACGTGAGTAGGTAAGGAAGTAATGCAAACCCAGGGTAAGCAATACCCCAACGATGAAAGTAAAGAGCGGCAGTGCGCCAATCTGAAGATTCTTGGTGATCTTAAAACTCATAGAAGCAAAGCGACCACTTTGAACACTGCGATTATCTGAACTAAAGACCTGGAGCAAGACATTTTGAATAATAATGCTAAATGCAAAAGTGATAAGCAGCGGAGCCAGCGCGCCTTTACTCAGAGAGCGATTCAAAACTCCCCGTTGCAAGAGGTAACCCAACAGCGCCATCAGAGGCAAGACTAAAACGATCGCAAGTATCAAGTTGGTGTGCATTGCTAACGCGACAACGCCGTAAGCAGCCAAAATAGAAAAGTCACCGTGGCTCAAATTAACAATCCGCATTACGCCGAAGATCAGAGAGAGACCACATGCAAGAAGTGCGTAGAGACCGCCGGTGAGCAAACCTTGAATGATCGCATTAGTCCAAATCATGCGCGTCCCTCCATGCCGAAGTAGGCCCGCTTAATCTCTTCTTTATTGAGGTTGCTGGAAGAGCCTTCCAGAACTACCTTGCCTTCGAGCAAGACCGAAGTATGGGTCGATGCGCGAAGTGCTTGCTGCATATCTTGTTCGACTAATAAGACGGCAGTGCCTTGTGAAGTTATTTGAGGGAGTGAGGCATATACCTGTGCCACAACTACTGGCGCTAAGCCAAGTGAAGCTTCATCTATGAGAAGCAAGTCTGGATTTGCCATGAGGGCGCGTCCAATAGCGAGCATTTGAAGTTCGCCGCCAGAGCAGTGGAATCCAATTCGATCCCAACGCTCAGATAGGAGTGGATAAAGCTCTCGAATATTGTTGAGATTCCAATGGCCCTTACGGCGAGAATAGGCTCCAACTTTGAGGTTCTCTTCCACAGTCAACGATGAAAAAATTCTCCGCCCTTCGGGAACGAGAGAAATTCCAGCACGTACTCGCTTTTCGGCGGAAAGATGAGCGAGGTCTTGACCAGCGAATGTGAGTGATCCAGAAGTGGCTGGCATAGTTCCGGCAATTACTTTCAACAACGTTGATTTACCTGCGCCGTTCGCACCGATAACAGAGTGCACTTCGCCCGGATTAATTGATAGGGAAATTCCGAAGAGCGCTTTGAGATCGCCATACATCGCTTCAATATTCTTCACTTCGAGCAGGCTCATGCGACCCCTCCTACTTCAAAGTCGCTTCCGAGATAGAGCTCAATGACCTTCGAATTTGCAAGAACTTCTTCTGGTTCTCCGATAGCGATGAGCTCGCCGCCGGCAATGCACATTAAGCGATGAACGACTGAGACTAAGGCGTGAACAATATGTTCAATCCAAATAATGGTGACGCCACTGGCGTTTAGCTCACGAATAATGTCGAGCAATATAGGTAATTCAGAGTCAGTTAGACCGCCCGCTATTTCATCCAACAAAAGGACTTGTGGTTGACATGCCAACGCGCGAGCGAGTTCTAGCCGCTTACGATCAAGTAACCGAAGCTTTCCGGCTGGGGTATTGAAATAATCTTCTAGGCCAGTGCGAGAAATTGATTCAATCGCTATTTCGCTGGCGCGTTTGTTGGTTATTCGCTTGCCCTGAAAAGTGCTGCCGACTAATACATTTTCATAGACGGTCATATCGGCAAATGGCTTCGGAATTTGGAAAGTCCGAGCTATTCCTCTGTGATTTCGTTCGGCTGGTGCCAACGAGTTGAGCGATTCATTCTGGAAAATAATTTCACCAGAATCCAGAGTTTCATTGCCATTAATGAGATTGAGAAGAGTCGATTTGCCGGCGCCATTAGGGCCAACAATTCCTAGTGCCTCCCCCTTCTTCACATCGAAGGTGATGCCATCGGCGACTACAACGCGGCCAAATCGCTTGTGAATCTGAGCGATGGAGAGCAGGTTCTCATTGGAGTAGGTACTCATTTTTTCCTGCCTTCCGCTTGTAATAGTGATTAGTAGTGCTTGTTGATGAAGGCGGGCGATCTCGCCATTGAGATCGCCCGCTTCACTTTTTACTTAGTTCAGTGCCTGAACTTTGCCGCCAAGTGGAACCATTGGTGCTGTCTTATTCGAGACAATCACTAGGTCGTACTTGTGGCCGTTAACGCCTGCGCGCCACTGTCCACCAGCAAGTGGTGTCTTAGCAACGTTTGGTACAGGTCCGGAAGTCCAGTCCACTGTTCCAACAACGGTGTTTACCTTGAGCTTAGAAATTGCCTTAGCAACCTTTGCCTTATCGGTAGAACCAGCTGACTTCACAGCAGCAGCCATAACCTCAAAGAGTGCATGGGAGAAACCAAGTGGCTGTGTCCATTGCTTCTTTGTGTCCTTTTCATATGCAGCAGCAAGCGCCTTTGCAGTCTGTCCGGTCAAGCTGCTCTTGAATGGAGAAGTTGGGTGCCACCAGACTTCGGTGCCCAAATTCTGACCGTTCTTGCCCAAAGCTTCGATTGCTGATGGGAAGAGTAGAGCCTTACCAATTGTTGCGATCTTTGGCTTGTAGCCCTGCTGTACTGCCTGGTTCCAGAAAGTTGTGAAATCAGGTGGGATAGGTACGCCAAGGAGAATTTGATCTCCTGCAGATTTGAAGGCAGAGATCTGAGAAGTGAAGTCCTGGGTTCCATCTGGGTAGAGACCTGGATCAGTTACTGAGACACCGATCGCCTTGGTTGTTGCAGGGAAACCGTTTGCACCGCTCCATGCTTGGCCATCTGGATCATTTGGCCATAGTGCTCCGGCCTTATTATTTGTGGTGACCTTGCTCCACATATCTTCATAGGTAGACATAACATCCTCGAGACCCCAGAAGAAGTGATAGGTCCACTTGAATGCAACTGGGTGTGCTGGATCCTTCTGGCGACCGAAGTAATAGGCCTGCCATGGGGCAACAGTTGTAATACATGGGACTGCATTTGCTTCACATTGATCAGATACTGGATTGACGATATCTGGTGTGCTGGAAGCCAAGATGAGATCAACGTTGTCGTTGTTGATGAGATCAGAAGCGGCTGTTGAAGCTGCAGCTGAATTCGGTGCATCCTTCAAGATGACTTTGACGTTGTACTGTGAAGAACCAACCGTAATTGGATTCTTCTTGAAGTAGGCAGTCATCTGAGTGACTTCATACTTATCGGCTTCGCCAAATCCAGCCAATGGGCCGGTTTGAGGGGATACAAATCCCACTGTGAGAGTTTTTACACTCCCTGCGGATGCTCCCGATTGAGTAGCCAGGGTAAGGGCCATTGCTGACGCAAGTACTCCTGCGAGTACCTTCTTTCTTTTCAATTCAACCATTGCACATTTCTCCTCGTCTGCTTGGTTGATTTACCAGGACTCGTCATCGGGGCGAGTTCCGTTATTTGCCGCTTTTAGTAGTTTGACGACAAACTCATGTTCGAACGGCCGTGGATTAACAAGTACTTGACTTGATATCGCTTCGGTCGCGCTCTCGATTTCTGCTTCAGAAAATTGAAGACTCTTCAGTGCAAATTCTGCGCCAATTTCCGTGGAGAGGTTCCAGATTCCTTGGCTCGCAGTTTCTGATCCGAGGATCTTGGCTACTTTCGCTAATTGAGATTGAGCAAATTTCTCGTTGTACTTCACTGCATAGGGAAGTACTGCGGAGTGCATAGGGGCGTGAGGAAGATTGAACATTCCTCCCAGTGTGTGGCAAATTTTGTGATGGATACCCATCTTGGCATTTCCTAAGGTGAAACCGCAGAGCATTGATCCGTAGAACAATTCTTCTCGTGCTGACTGGTCATTGAGATCTCGAGCTAGTTTGCGAAGTCCTGACGCCATTACTGAAATGCCTTCTAGGGCTGCCAATTCCACGAGTGGTGAAAGTTGTGGGGCGTAGATCGCTTCGACAGCATGTGCAATAGCGTTCATTCCACTATTAACGGAAATGGAAAGTGGAAGGGTATAGGTGAGGTCAGGTTGGTATAGAACCACTGCAGGTAGGACTGCGAAATCTGTTCCTGTTAATTTCACATTGTTTTTTGTGCGACCCCAAATAGGTGTCATTTCACTACCAGCATAAGTAGTGGGAATTGCAAGAAGTGGAATCTTGCACTCTAAGGCAAGAACTTTTCCGAGTCCGGTCGAAGATCCACCGCCAACTGCGATGACCAGATCAATTCCCAATTCGTTAGCCTGGGCAATGATGGGTGAGGTGAAATCATCAGGCACGTGCATAACGACGTGATCAACTTTTAACTTAACAAAAGAATTAAGATCATTTGCAATTCGCTCCGCGACATTTCGCGCGCTCTCATCGCACACAAGTGCAATCTTGTTGCCGCCAAGTTTCTTCACTTCATCATGCAGGTGCGAAAGCGCGTCGCTTCCGAAAATTACTCGAGGGCTCTTTGTGTCATGAATGAACTCCATGGCCCCCTCTTTCTTTTGTTCGCATAGCGAACGTTTGTTCGTTATCTGTGTTATTCTTCGGCCCAACGAGTTTTAAGTCAACGACGGCTTTATAACGATTTGTTTATTATCCGAGCTTCTCGAAGGGGGTCACTGTGGAACGCACCACCCACCCTGATTCAGTTCAGTCGCTCGCTCGCGGATTACACGTTCTCACTGCCTTCAATCGCGGTAAATCCCGCATGACGCTCAGCGAAATTGCTGTTCTCTCCGACCTGTCTCGCGGAACTACTCGTCGACTTCTCCTCACTCTCATCGAAATTGGCTACGTCGGCCTCGATGGAAAATATTTCTACCTCCGCCCACAGCTCCTGGAGTTGGGATATTCCTATCTCTCCACTCTCTCCTTCAATGACATTGTTCAGAAGCATTTAAACCTCATTGCTGACCAACTTCATGAATCGGCTTCCGCATCTGTGCTGGTCTTCCCCGATGTTGTCTATGTCGCCCGAGCTTCGACAAATCGTTTAATGACAATTGGCCTCTCTGTTGGCTCAAAACTCCCAGCGCTTTATACATCTATGGGTCGGGTCATGTTGGCACAACTGCCCGAAAATGAACTCGAGAGTTATCTGGCCGGACAGACTCTTAATCCCCCAACGGCGCGCGGAATTAAAACAATGACGGAGATGCGAAAAGAACTAGAGAAAGTTCGCAAGGATGGCTACTGCATTCTTGATCAAGAACTAGAGACGGGGCTGCGCTCAATCGGTGTTGCCATTGGTAGCCATGTAAACGATACCTATGCCGCCATTAACGTATCTGTTCCGGCATCCCGCTTGAGCATAGAAGAATTAAAAGAAAAGATCTGCCCGCTTCTGCAGAGTACTGCAGAAGAGATTAATAAGGAGCTCGGGAACGTTTGGCCTACCTAAAGCCAAGAAACGCTTATGCCTTTCCTACCGCGACAATATTCTTTAGCGGATCGCCCTTAGCTAAACGTGCGATCTGCTCTTCGACTAACGTCTTGCCACGTGATTCAAATGCGGTGCTATCGCCCCCTACATGCGGAGCAATCAAAACATTCTTTGCCTTCCATAATGGATGCTCGGAAGGAAGCGGTTCCGGATCGGTAACGTCGAGAGCAGCATGAATTCGGCCGCTGTTAAGTTCTGCGACCAACGCATCAGTATC
>CAIQXR010000244.1 GCA_903875815.1 uncultured Actinomycetes bacterium | reverse complement strand
GCTCGGCCCTGGCAAGTGGCGCAGACCACACCAGTTTTATCCGAAGCTCTGTACCAGACCGAACCATTAATCGTAGAAGTTTCAGAAGAGAGCTCTCCCGGAGAGAGCGAGGGAGCCGATGTTTAGTTCATTTCTTATCGCCTTACGTGAAGGCGTAGAAGCATCACTGATCATTGGAATTCTGCTTGCTACCTATCGCCAATCAAATAATGTGCGCGCTCGTCGTCTTATCTGGGCGGGAGTATCTAGCGCAAGTCTCGTTGCCGTAGCAGTTGGCGCATTCCTTACTTTTACTAATCGCCAACTCTCCACCCGCGGCGAAGAATATTTTGCTGGCATCACTTCTCTTCTCGCAGTTGTGCTTGTCACGGCCATGGTTTTTTGGATGAAGTCCAATGCTCGAGGTCTCAAAGGTGATCTCAATGCAAAGCTGGCCAAAGCGGAGAGCATTGGAGCATTCGCCATCTTCGCAACGGCTTTTCTCTCGGTCATTCGCGAAGGTATCGAGACCGCTCTATTTCTCTTCTCCAATGCCAAAATCGTCAAGAGTGATATTTCGCCACTCATTGGTTTGATTATTGGATTGTGCGCAGCGATAGTTCTCGGAACCCTCATCTATCGTCGTTCTATCACCTTCAACTTGAGTCGATTCTTCACTCTCTCTGGCAGCGCGCTCCTCGTCGTGGCCGCTGGCGTTCTTTCCCACGCCCTTGATGAGTTCCAAAGTCTCGGCCTTCTTACCTGGGGTAAGTCGAACATCTGGAATTGGGAGAAGGCTCCGGCCACTCTCACAACTCTCCTGGAAGGCACTGTCGGAATCGGCACATCCTTAACCGCCCTTCAATTTATTTTCTGGGCGCTATATATCGCCACCACGCTAACTATTTACTTACGCAAAAAAGCCGCTCCTAAAAGCGTCTAGTACCGCCTCTCGCTGGTACCTCCCTGTAAGCCATGGCCATTGAATCTTGGGTTGATCATTCCCTTTTTGGTTACCGCCGAGTAACATCAAGGTACGGGGCGCTTCTCAAAGCATCTCGCACTTAAGGCGATGACAAAAAGGAGCAATTGGTGAGCACACAAAATCCCACAGGCGGACATCTCGGTCGAAGCGTTGTTTTGGTCGATGCGGTGCGAACTCCCTTTGGCAAAGCCGGAAGCCTCTATGCCGGCACTCGCGCTGATGACATTATGGTCCGAGCAATGCGCGGTCTGCTCGAGCGCAATCCCCTAGTTTCTCCGACCGCAATTGATGAGGTCGCTATCGCAGCAGCAACTCAAGTGGGTGACCAAGGTATGAATATCGGCCGTAGCGCATCGCTCTTAGCAGGCATTCCCAATACCGTCCCAGGCTATTCGATCGATCGTTGGTGCGCTGGCGCACTTACAGCAGTAACAACTATTGCTGGTGCCATTGCGATGGGCCAATATGACATTGCACTTGCAGGTGGCGTGGAACATATGGGCAATCACCCGATGGGCGATGGCATGGATCCTAATCCTCGCTATCTCGCAGAGAGATTGGTCGATACCGATGCGCTACAAATGGGTGCTACTGCCGAGCGCCTGCATGACAAATTCCCACATCTCACCAAAGAACGAGCCGATAAATATGCCCTAGCGTCACAAGCGAAAACGGCAGCAGCATATGCAGCTGGTGAGATTCAACGCGACTTAATTCCAGTTGCGGTGCGCACTCCTGAACTGGGTTGGGGCGTTGCCACTGTCGATGAACCACCACGTCCCGGCACTACTTTGGAAGCACTCGCTGCACTAAAAACTCCATTCCGAGCAGCTGGTCGAGTAACAGCAGGCAATGCAGCCGGTCTCAACGATGGTGCGACCGCCTCGATCTTGGCAAGCGAAGATAAGGCGCTCGAACTAGGACTACCCGTCAAAGCGCGTTTAGTCTCCTTTGCATTTGCTGGCGTAGAGCCAGAAATTATGGGCTACGGACCAGTTCCCAGCACCATTAAAGCTTTAGCTAAGGCGGGACTTTCGATTGACGATATCGGGCTTTTCGAAGTTAACGAAGCCTTTGCAATTCAAGTCCTCTCCTTCCTCGATCACTTCGGAATTGCCGATGATGATCCACGAGTCAATATTCACGGTGGCGCCATCGCTGTTGGACACCCGCTCGCCTCTTCTGGCGTGCGCCTCATGATCAACTTGGCGCGCGGCTTTGAACTCCATCCGGAAGTACGTTACGGAGTTACCACGATGTGTATTGGACTGGGCATGGGCGGAACAATCGTTTGGGAAAATCCCCACTTCACAGGAAAGGGCAAGTAACCATGAGCGCAATCACTCTGCCAGATGGAGCTCCTGAAGAAGTTGTTACCCATGCGCTCGTTCGCGAAGTTGATCTCACACCATTTGGTTTCGCTGGAACCTTGGCGTTGATCACACTTGATAATGGTTCCGATCACACTCGTCCCAATACCTTCGGCCCTCAATCACTTGCCGAACTCAACGAAGCAATCTCGCAAGCAGAGAAGAGCAACGCTGCTGCAATTGCGATCACTGGCAAACCATTTATCTTCGCAGCGGGCGCCGATCTCTCCGCACTCTCCTTCTTGAACGATAAGTCCCAGGCGCTGGCAATCGGTAAATTAGGCCATGATGTATTTAAGCGGTTGGGATCAAGCTCCAAGCCAACTTTCGCCTTTATCAATGGCTTAGCACTAGGTGGTGGGCTAGAAGTCGGACTTCATTCGCACTACCGAACTCTTGCCACTACTGCGATGGTCGGCCTTCCCGAAGTTTTTCTCGGCTTAGTTCCGGGTTGGGGCGGCGCCACTCTCCTACCAAAACTCATCGGTCCGGAAAAAGCGGTCCAAGTAATTATTCTCAACGCACTCAATAACAACACCATGTTAAAGGCAAAGGATGCGCTCACTCTGGGCGTTGTTGATGCCGTCTTCTCGCCCGCTGATTTCCTCGAGCACTCAATCTCATTTGCGGCCTCAATATTAAATG
>CAIQXR010000243.1 GCA_903875815.1 uncultured Actinomycetes bacterium | reverse complement strand
TCGGTCGGAATCGGAATTGATGTCTGCACCGCGGGGGAGATGGCAGTTGCTCGTGCTGCAGGTTTTCCACCCGAATTGATCGAAGTTCATGGAAATAATAAATCGATTGAAGAGATCACTACTGCAATTGAAATTGGCGCCGGCGCAATCATCGTGGATTCATTTATCGAGCTCGAGCGGATCCAGGCCATTGCTGTCAGTCTGGGAAAAATTCAAAAGATTTACCTTCGCCTCACACCAGGTGTGGATGCCCATACCCATGAATTCATCTCCACTGCCCACGAAGATGTGAAATTTGGTTTCTCGATCGCCAGTGGCGCCGCCTGGAAGGCAATCGAGATTGCGATGGCTTCATCTGCTATTAATTTAGCTGGGTTGCACGCACATATCGGATCGCAAATCTTCGTTACCGATGGCTTCGAACTTGCTGCGACTCGGTTAATCGCACTGCTCGCACAATTCCGCGATCATTTCGGAACCGAGCTACCCGAACTTGATTTGGGCGGCGGTTACGGCATTGCTTATTTGCCCGGGGAATCAACGATGGATCCTGATCACATGATGGCCAAGTTGGCCGAAGTCGTAAAGCGTGAATGTGCCGCCCACAATTTGGCCACACCCCGCATTTCCATTGAACCGGGACGTGCGATCGTGGGACCGACAACGACAACTTTGTACACAGTGGGAACAACCAAGAGCGTTGATCTCGATGGTGGCTCAACTCGTCGCTACATCGCAGTGGACGGCGGCATGAGTGACAATATTCGTCCCGCACTCTATGGCGCGGAATACACCGCGCTCCTTGCTAACAGAACATCCACCGCGACTCCGACTTCCAGCCGCTTGGTCGGAAAGCATTGCGAATCGGGCGACATCTTGATCCGTGAGATTGACCTACCGAGCGATATTGGCGCGGATGACATTTTGGCTATTCCAGCTACCGGTGCATATTGCCGATCTATGGCTTCCAACTACAACCACGTGGGCCGTCCTGCCGTAGTGGCAGTCAAGGCAGGCAGTGCCAGAACCATTCTTCGCCGTGAAACCGAGGCGGACTTGCTCGCCCTCGACGTGATTGAGGCTCCGCGCACGATCCGGTAACGATTGATTGCCGAGCAAATTCCAACCAAATAAGCGCAGCAAATGCGTGACAAGGCGCTCGGAAAATAGTGGAGAATAGGGGAGTGAACTCCCCAGTGAAATCTGAGAAAGTCCTACGCGTAGGCATGCTCGGCTGCGGAGTCGTTGGTAGCGAAACTGCCCGCCTCTTGGTGGCTAATGCCGATGACCTCTCCGCTCGCTCAGGCGCCCGACTTGAACTCGTCCGCATCGCCGTTCGTGATACTTCGATCGAACGCCCAGGAATTCCGGCTCATCTCTTCACCACAGACTCTCGTTCCATTGTCGAGGATCCCTCAATCGATCTCGTCATTGAAGTGATGGGTGGCATCGAACCCGCCCACCAACTCATTCTCGATGCCATGAAGAATGGCAAGGCGGTTGTGACTGCAAATAAGGCGCTGTTGGCAAAACATGGCGGCGAACTCTTCCATGCCTCTGATGCGGCAGATGTCGATTTCTACTACGAAGCAGCTGTCGCTGGCGCAATTCCTATTCTTCGCCCGCTCGCTGAATCACTTGTCGGCGATCACGTCGAGCGCGTTATGGGAATTATTAATGGCACCACCAATTACATCCTGACCAAGATGGATGAGACGGGTGCAACCTTTGAAAGCGCGCTCGCAGAAGCGCAGGCTTTGGGTTATGCCGAAGCCGATCCCACTGCAGATGTAGAAGCATTTGATGCAGCCGCCAAAGCTGCAATCCTGGCTGGACTCGCATTCCACACCGATGTCACCGACAAAGATGTCTATCGCGAAGGCATCACCAAGATCACTGCCGACGATGTCGCCGTTGCCAAGGAGATGGGCTTTGCCCTCAAACTTCTTGCGATCGCTGAAGTGAATGAAGATGAATCCCTCACTATTCGCGTTCATCCCACACTCATTCCCCGCACTCATCCACTTGCGGCAGTCCGCGAATCTTTCAACGCTGTCTTCGTCCAATGCGAATCGGCGGGAGAACTCATGTTCTACGGCCGCGGCGCTGGCGGAACTCCCACTGCATCAGCGGTATTGGGAGATCTCGTTGCAGTCGCTCGTAACC
The DNA here is from genome assembly GCA_903875815.1 of uncultured Actinomycetes bacterium. Next base: position 2,606 of record CAIQXR010000243.1, on the reverse strand, counting down.
GAATCGAGGGAAGTCTCGGACCGACGGAGACTGACTACGCCCATCTTAAAATTGCTTCCATCGATAAGACCAGTACTCGATATTCCATTCGTATGGATGTGCAAGATATCCCTGGCGTACTTGCCTCTGTCGCCAATGTCTTTGCCGCGAATGATGTTTCCATTCTTACCGTTCGCCAAGATGGACGCGGCCCTGACGCTGAACTTATTGTGATGACGCACTTAGCGAAAGAATCTGCCCTGGCTGCAACAGTGAATCAACTCGCTGGCCTCAACACCGTCAAGCAGGTCACCAGTGTGATCCGCGTGGAAGGAACCATCTGATGAAGTTCTTCAAGAAACAGACCCATCAGTGGCTCGGTGTTATCGATGAGTATCGCCATCGTTTGCCGGTCTCGTCGAAGACTCCTGTGGTCTCACTTCGCGAAGGTGGAACGCCTCTGGTTGCTGCCTGCGTTCTCTCTGAAATGTTAGATAATGAAATTTGGCTCAAAGTAGAAGGTGCTAACCCCACCGGCTCTTTCAAGGATCGCGGAATGACTATGGCGATCTCTAAAGCTGCCGAAGATGGTGCAAAAGCAGTTATCTGCGCATCGACCGGAAATACCAGTGCGTCTGCTGCTGCCTATGCAACAAAGGCGGGAATGACCCCCGTTGTTCTTATTCCGCAGGGCAAAATTGCGATGGGCAAGTTAGCTCAAGCCATTGCCCATGGCGCAACAATTCTTCAAGTCGATGGCAATTTCGATGACTGCCTCAATTTAGCGCGCGAACTTTCTGACAACTATCCAGTTGCTTTAGTGAATTCAGTCAACCCATTCCGCATTGAAGGACAGAAGACAGCAGCATTTGAAGTCGTGGATCTCTTAGGCAATGCGCCAGATCTCCATGTACTTCCCGTTGGTAATGCCGGAAATATCACCGCTTACTGGAAGGGTTATCGCGAGTACTACTCCGATGGACTTTCCAAGCAACTGCCACAAATGTGGGGCTTCCAAGCGGCCGGCGCCGCGCCATTCGTTCTCGGAATGCCTGTAGAAAATCCAGAGACCATTGCCACCGCAATTCGTATTGGTAACCCTGCCTCATGGAACCAAGCGATCGAAGCACGCGATTCATCCGGTGGGCTCATCGACTCTGTAACTGATGAAGAGATCTTGAGCGCCTATCGCTTAGTCGCCGCGAAAGAGGGCGTCTTTGTGGAGCCATCATCGGCCGCCGGAATTGCGGGCTTAATTAAGAAGCAAGCCGAAGGACGTCTTCCTAAAGGCAAGAAAATTGTTATCACTGTTACTGGAAACGGTCTGAAAGATGTTGGGCATATTCTGGATTCCGCTTCTGCGCCAATTGTTGTGCCTGTCGATGCCGCAATCGCTGCTCGCACCATTGGGTTAGCGTAGGTTTACTTCTATGGCCAATCACTTTAAAGCAGCCCTAGTTCAGGTCAGCGTTCCTGCTACCTCGGCAAACTTAGGTCCCGGCTTTGATTCCTTTGGCCTAGCACTGGAAATGCGCGATCGATACGCAGCCCAAATTCTCGATGAAGCAATCATTGATGTCGATGTCACCGGTGAAGGCGCCGATGAGATCAAACGGGATAAAAATAATCTGGTTATTAAAGCGATGATGCGTGGCTTTGAATTTATGGATGCTAAGCCGCGCGGTATTGCCCTTCGCCAACTCAACGTTATTCCACACGGCCGCGGCCTCGGCTCATCCGCCAGCGCAATCGTTGGTGGGTTGCATTTGGCGCGGTCATTAGTTCTAGGTGGCGATCAACTCTTCTCCAATGAGGAGATGCTGGGGATCGCGACTGAAATGGAAGGTCACCCCGATAACGTGGCAGCAGCAATTTACGGTGGCGCAACGGTGGCTTGGAAAGATGAAGCGAGCACAACTCAAGGCGCGCACGCAATCTCTCTGATCGTTGATCCACGAATTAGCGCGATCGCCTTTATTCCTGAGAATCATTTGGCGACCTCGAAAGCCCGCAAACTTTTGCCCGAGAGCATTCCGCACCATGACGCAGTTGAGAACAGCACTCGCTCTGCGCTTTTAGTCCACGCTCTCTCTTCGCGCCCTGATTTATTGCTGACGGCAACAAAGGATTATCTCCACCAGGAGTATCGCCGCGATGCCATGCCCAAGTCGGTAGCTTTGGTTGATAAATTGCGGGCAGCTGGAGTAGCAGCCACGATTTCAGGCGCTGGACCTACTGTTCTGGTACTCCATGCGGGATCTACGAGTGAAGCCGAAGAGATTATGCAGGCTGGGGGAGCGGGATTTGCCGCTCAGAAGTTGGCGATTTCCCCCGCAGGAGCCCAGTAATTTCGTTATTTGCCTAGCCGCTGTGCTAAGTTTCACCTATCGCCAGATCGAGTAATTCCTGATCGATCGTCTCATAGCGGTAAATACCTAGATAAAAAATCCTTACCTTCGCCAGTTCTTAGCGCGGAGAAGGCAATTCAATAGAAAAGTAGAACAGATCCCTATGGCAAGTGAAGATTCTAAGAAAGAAAATGGCGAACTCGCCGCGATGTTGCTCCCTGAATTAAAGAAGGTCGCAGCACAGCTCGGTATTGATGGCGCCGCCACCATGAAAAAGCC
>CAIQXR010000242.1 GCA_903875815.1 uncultured Actinomycetes bacterium | reverse complement strand
TATCGTGTTCAAAGCGGCGTCATGCTTGCAAGTGGCGATCCCTTTGGTGAATACAGTCTTTGGGGCGAAGCAATTGAGAATTTCTTAGAAGAAGCCCGTCTCCATGCTTGGACCCCGGCAGTTATGGGCGCCTCCGATCATGGCGGTGAAGTCTGGGTGGAGAAGGCAGGGATGCTCGCCATTGATATTGGCGATGAAGCCGTCATTAAAGTCAGCGACTTCACACTCGAGGGCCGTCCGATGGCCAATGTTCGCCAGATGGTTAACCGTGTTATTAAAAAGGGCTTCACTACCGAGACCTCAAAATTTGTTGACTTGCCGGAATCGACCCAAAAAGAACTTCGCCATTTAGCTAAAGAGTGGCGTTACGGAGTACCAGAACGTGGCTTCTCCATGTCACTCGATCGCTTCGGCGAATCATGCGATGAGAACGCATACATCACCATTGCTCGCCAAGATGGTGCAATCAAGGGGCTGCTCTACTTCGTGCCGTGGTGTGATGATCGGCTCTCGCTCGACCGGATGCAACGTGAACGCGGTAGCGAGACGGGCATCAACGAATACCTGATTGCCTCCACTGTTGAATATGCCAAGAGTCATGGCATTACCCATATCTCACTTAATTTCGCAGCTTTCCGCTCACTCTTTGAACGCGCTGACAAAATTAGCGCAGGCCCTATTACTCGAGGAACCCGAAACATCATTCGCTTCTTTAATAACTGGTTCCAAGTCGAATCGCTGCTGCGCTTTAACGCCAAGTTCCAACCAGAGTGGCAGACTCGATATGTGCTTTATCCCCGCACTGCCGACTTAGCAAAAGTTGCGTGGGCTGCGCTTCGCGCCGAGAAATTTATTACTGCTTACCGCTCGAAGGCTGTGAAGTAGAGATCAATTAAGGCTGAACTGGCGCTACAAATTCTAGGTTTGCACCGAGCCAATCAAAGCCAGTACCTACATATGGTTTCCACACTGCAATATTGTGACCACCGCGTGGAATCTCCACTAACTTAATGGGTAATAGCGCATTTGCTTGCTCTACAAATTTCTTCATCGATGAGTAAGCAAACTTGTCGCTTCGAGAATAAATAATCATCATTTTTAAGTTGCTGGGGTGCGACTTAAGAGTTCTGATTAAGTCATAGTCAGCGAGTAATACTTTTCGTTCGCGATTATTTATACCTGCAGAAAAACTTGGTGAAAAGTAACCAGCGAGCGATACTGCGCTCTGATATTGATCTTGATGGCGAATGGCGAGTTCTGCCGCGCACCAACCACCAGTGGAGTAACCAAAGGCCGACCACCGGCGATTATCAATTCCGAGGAGGCCCTGGGCCACAGTCTTCATATCGGCAGTAAGCCACGTCTCAACTTGTGAAGTACCAGGAATGTTGAGACATTCAGTATCCAGTCCGCGCACCACGTTAATTGCAGGAATCACTGCGATGGTTGGTGGAATTAGGCCAGCTTTCTCTGAACGCTCCAGCGACTCAATTCCTTTGAGACTACCAATCCATGTCTCTGGTACACCGGGGTAGCCGGGGAAGAGTTCCACTACTTGGTAATTACTTCCGATAGTGGGAGTGGTTTGGCTTTCGAGAGTTGCACTGAGCTTTGGTGAAGTGACGATGTAGACATAGTCGGCAACGCCAGACTTCGCACCCAGAATTACTTTCTTAAAGATCAAACTTCCACCAGGTGTGCGCTTAGCTTTTAAAACATCTTG
>CAIQXR010000241.1 GCA_903875815.1 uncultured Actinomycetes bacterium | reverse complement strand
CGTTCGCGCAGCTCTTCGTTGGAGTGAGTTCTATAAGCATGACTCATGCGGTAAGTGCACGCCATGTCGCGAAGGTACTTGGTGGTTGGTACAGATGCTTCACGATCTTGAAGACGGTAAGGGCACCGAGGCAGATCTTGAAAAGCTCTTGGATCTCTGCGACAACATCGCTGGTCGTTCCTTCTGCGCACTGGCCGATGGCGCAGTGGCTCCGATTATTTCTACTTTGAAATATTTCCGTAGCGAATATATCGATCACCTCAACAATGGTGCCTGCCCCTTTGATCACACAGCATCAACTCTCTTTGCATCGGCGGCGATCTAATGACTCCTGAGACCTCGACTGCAGTAGAGATCGAAATGATCACGGTCGTCATCGACGGCTTTGAAGTTACTGTTCCTAAAGGCACGCTCGTTATTCGCGCTGCGGAAAAACTCGGCATCCAAATTCCACGTTTCTGCGATCACCCACTTCTCGATCCAGCGGGTGCCTGCCGCCAATGCTTAGTTGATATTGAGATCAATGGTCGCGCTTTTCCTAAGCCACAGGCTTCCTGCACCATTCCCGTCGAACCAGGAATGATCGTGAAGACCCAGCTCACCTCTCCTGTTGCTGAAAAAGCGCAGAAGGGCATCATGGAGTTGCTCTTGATCAACCACCCACTGGATTGCCCAGTCTGCGATAAAGGCGGCGAATGTCCACTTCAGAATCAGGCAATGAGCTCTGGTCGCGAAACATCTCGCTTTGAAGGCGTTAAGCGCACCTTTGAAAAGCCAGTTCCGATTTCATCGCAAGTTTTGCTCGATCGCGAACGGTGTGTGCTTTGCGCGCGTTGCACCCGGTTCTCTGATCAGATCGCGGGCGATCCATTTATTACGTTGAATGAACGCGGCGCACTTCAGCAAGTCGGCATCTACGAGAACAATCCCTTTGAGTCTTACTACTCAGGTAACACTGTTCAGATCTGCCCAGTGGGCGCACTGACTGGCGCTTCATATCGTTTCCGTTCTCGTCCCTTCGATCTGGTCTCCGTTGATTCAGCCTGCGAACACTGCGCCTCTGGTTGCGATATGCGCACTGATATTCGTCGCGGCAAGACCCTTCGTCGTCTCGCTGGCGATAATGCCGCAGTTAATAATGAATGGAATTGCGATAAAGGTCGTTGGGCATTTAAGTATGTAAATAATCGCGAACGAATTACAACTCCGATGGTTCGCGGCGCCGATGGTGAATTGCATGAAGCATCGTGGCCAGAGGCGATCGCTGCTGCGGCAGCAGGTCTAGCTGGCAAGCGCGCTGCAGTCCTTACTGGTGGACGCGTCACACTCGAAGATGCTTATGGGTATAGCAAATTTGCTCGCGTTGCACTTGGCACTAACGATATTGATTTCCGTGCTCGCAACCACTCCGCTGAAGAGGCATCCTTCTTAGCAGCAGTCGCGCAAGGAGCCACCACCACTTATTCCGATCTCGATAAAGCCGATACGGTCGTTCTCCTTGGCTTCGAGCCAGAAGAAGAATCTCCGATTGTCTTCTTGCGTCTCTACAAGCAAGTACGCAAGCGCGCTCTCGCCGTCATTAGCGATGCGCCTTACAAGAGCCGTGGCTCAGAGAAACTCAAAGCACAACTATCTGCAATTTCCGCGATCACTGGCCTCACTAACAAATCTGTCGTGATGATTGGTGAACGAGTTGCTGAAGTTCCGGGCGCGCTTTCCGCAGCAGTCGATCTCGTTAATTTAACGGGCGCAAAGTTAGCGTGGGTGCCTCGTCGTGCAGGCGAGCGTGGCGCACTGGAAGCTGGAGCCTTGGCAAACCTTCTTCCTGGCGGTCGACCAGTTGCTGATAATGGTGCGCGCGTGGACATCGCAGCAGCGTGGGGCGTTTCGCAACTTCCTACAACTACTGGTCGCTCCACCTCTGAAATTCTTGCGGCGCTCAATCTCCCAAATGATGATGAGAAGGCGCTCGATGCTGTTGTTATCGGCGGCGTTGATCCACTCGACATTTCGGCATCAGCACTTTCCCAGTTGCTTAATACCTTTGTACTTTCGCTAGAGATTTCGCATAGCGCTGTTACAGCGGTGGCCGATGTGGTCTTGCCAGTTGCCGCAGTCGTTGAAAAGTCCGGCACTTTCTTGGATTGGGAAGGTCGGGCTCGTTCATTCGAGAAGGCGATTGAAGAGGCGCCACAGCGGAGTGATGTTCGTATCCTTTCGATGGTGGCCGACGAATTAGGTAAGGCAATCAATTTGCCAACCGTTGCAGCTACTCGCCGCGAGATTGAATCACTCGGCAAGTGGGATGGCGCTCGTGAGACTTTCACCAAGCACGCTTTTGCAGCACTTCCAGCAGTCGCTGGCACTGAAGCGAACTTAGTTTCATGGCGCCACTTGCTCGACCTCGGAACGTTGCAGGATGGCGAAGAGAATTTAGCTGGTACTGCTCGTACTGCTCGCGCTCACATTTCAGCAAAGCGGGCTGCTGCAATCGGCGTCAATAATGGCGATCAGGTCAGAATCTCTAACTCCTTCGGTTCGATTACCTTGCCAGTTGAAATCTCTGAAATTGCAGATGAGATCGTTTGGGCGCCACGTAACTCCATTAATTCACAACTCAATGCAAACCTCGGCGCCACTAGTGGCGTAGTTACGGTGGTGAAGGCATGAACTCCACTTTGATTTCTGGCGATCCAGGCTGGCTCATCACCGTTAAAGGCGTTTTAGTCTTTGCGATCTGCGTTGTTGCCACTCTGCTCTGCGTGTGGGGCGAACGTCGCATCGTGGCTCGCATGCAGATGCGCCTGGGACCAAACCGCGTCGGAGTCTTTGGACTTCTTCAATCACTCGCCGATGGCGTGAAGTTGGCACTGAAGGAAGATCTCATTCCTAAAGCTGCAGATCGAATCGTCTTCGTACTTGCCCCAGTCATCAGCGCGACTACTTGCTTTATGTCATTCGCAGTAATGCCACTTTCCGGCAAAGTCCACCT
>CAIQXR010000240.1 GCA_903875815.1 uncultured Actinomycetes bacterium | reverse complement strand
CACCCCCATGGTGACACCGCTATTTATGATGCTGTAGTTCGTCTCGCCCAATTCTGGTCACTGCGCTATCCATTGATCGATGGCAACGGAAACTTTGGTTCACCTGGTAACGATCCAGCAGCTGCGATGCGTTACACCGAAGCACGTCTTGCTCCACTTGCGATGGAGATGATGCGCGATATCGACGAAGACACCGTTGATTTCATCGCTAACTACGATGGCCGTTCACAAGAACCAATAGTACTTCCTAGCCGCTTCCCGAATCTGCTCGTCAATGGTTCGGCCGGTATCGCTGTCGGTATGGCAACCAACATCCCACCTCACAACCTCAATGAAGTTGTCGATGGTGTGGTCTGGGCGCTGGAGAATCCTGATGCGACTCCAGAAGAGTCACTCGCCAAGATGCTCACTCTTATTAAAGGTCCTGACTTTCCTACCAAGGCGCTCATTGTTGGCCGCCAAGGAATCGAAGATGCGTATCGCACTGGCCGTGGATCAATCACTATGCGGGCAGTCGTTGAAGTCGAAGAGATCAATAAGCGCACCTGCTTGGTTGTTACCGAACTTCCTTATCAAGTAAACCCCGACAACCTCGCACTCAAAATTGCCGAACTTGTTAAAGATGGCCGTATTAAGGGCATCGCCGATGTCCGAGATGAAGGTAACGAGCGTCTGGGCCAGCGCCTAGTCATCGTTCTTCGCAACGATGCCACCCCAAAAGTTGTTCTCAATAACCTCTACAAGCAGACCCAACTCCAAGATTCATTCGGCGCCAATATGTTGGCGCTGGTCGATGGCGTCCCCCGCACACTTCGTATTGATGAGTTCATCAAGTACTACATCGACCACCAAGTAGAAGTCATTGTCCGCCGCACCAAGTACCGGCTAGCTGAGCGCGAGCGTCGCGCCCATATTCTTAAAGGTTATCTCAAAGCGCTCGACGCACTCGATGCTGTTATCGCTTTAATCCGCGCCAGCGCATCATCGGAAGAAGCTCGCGTTGGTTTAATGAAGTTGCTTGATGTAGATGAGATCCAAGCGAATGCAATTTTGGATATGCAGCTCCGTCGTATTGCGGCGTTGGAACGCCAGAAGATCAACGATGAATACGATGAATTGATGGCAGATATCGTTCTTCTCAACGAGATCTTGGCGTCAGAGGCAAAGCAGCGCGAAATCATCAAAGTCGAATTGCAAGAACTTGCTGCAAAGCACGGAAATGAGCGCCGCACACAGATTATTGCTAGCGATGGCGATCTCTCTGTTGAAGATTTAATTCCTGATCAGAACGTCGTTGTCACTATTACTAAATCCGGATACTCCAAGCGCACTAAAGCTGATCTCTATCGATCACAGCGCCGCGGTGGTAAAGGTGTGAAGGGTGCACAACTACGTCAGGACGATCTTGTTGATCATTTCTTTGTCGCCTCCACCCATGATTGGTTGCTCTTCTTCACCAATAAGGGCCGGGTCTATCGCGCCAAAGTTCATGAACTTCCCGATGCTGGTCGCGATGCTCGCGGACAACACGTCGCAAACCTGTTGGCTTTCAAGCCGGATGAGACCATTGCGCAAGTAATTTCACTTTCGGATTACAACTCTCATCCCTTCTTAGTTATCTCTACTCGTTCGGGAATGGTGAAGAAGTCACCACTTATGGAATATGACTCACCACGCTCTGGTGGATTGATCGCGATCAATCTCAAAGAAGAGGATGAAGTTGTTTCAGCAGCTCTTGTAAGTGAAAAAGACGAACTCCTTCTGGTCTCGCAAAAGGGAATGTCACTTCGCTTCACAGCAGCAGAAGATTCCATTCGCTCTATGGGTCGCTCGACATCCGGTGTTATTGGAATGAAGTTCCGCGATGGCGATCAATTACTCACCATGGCAGCCATTACTGATATCTCAACTCCTAAATTTGTTCTCACCGCCACAGATGGTGGTTATGCCAAGCGCACTCCTCTCGATGAATATCGCCAGCAAGGTCGCGGCGGTATCGGCGTGAAGGCGGCAAAGATTGATGAAGATTCTCGCGGCGTATTAGTCGGCGCCATGATGGTGGAGGAGAGCGATGAAGTTCTCGCCATCACATCCGGCGGAACTGTCATTCGCACCGCATGTTCTGAAATTCGTGAGACCAGCCGCGACACCTTGGGTGTGCGCCTAGTAAATCTCGACGAAGGAATCTCAGTCGTATCTATTACTCAAGTCAAAGATGTGAAGGTTGAGGACGCTGCTGAAGTGGCCGAAACTGAAGCAGAGGCAACAGCAGACCAGCAATAGAAAAGCAGTAAAAGAGGTTGAGTAAGCGCGATTTTGGGCTCAGGCTCAAAGTCGGGTAACCTTCCCCAGCACCTTGAAAGAGGAGCATGATGGGCCTATAGCTCAGCCTGGTTAGAGCGCTTCCCTGATAAGGAAGAGGTCGGTGGTTCGAGTCCACCTAGGCCCACCAGCACCACCGCACAACCAGCAGTACAACTTCATAGAATTTAGTCAGACGAGAACTTTTCGATATGGTTCTCACCGTAACCGCATCACGCGGGGACCTAGCTCAATTGGTAGAGCACCGCCTTTGCAAGGCGGGGGTTAGGGGTTCGATTCCCCTGGTCTCCACAAACGAAAACCCGCCCACATTGCGTGAGCGGGTTTTTTTATTGGAACCCTTAAAACTGAGTGGTCTTCACGACCCGACCATTTGCCGCATAGGTAGTCCACGTGCCGGATTGTTCGCCATTCTTGAAAAACCCAGTGCGCATGACAGATCCATCAATGCGATAGAACTTCCATTCGCCATGAAT
>CAIQXR010000239.1 GCA_903875815.1 uncultured Actinomycetes bacterium | reverse complement strand
CAACCTCGTCAGCAGTTCAGGTAAAGATTGGCAGAAAACTAGGAACGATATCCTCGATCAACGATGGCTTAATTGTTGTTGCCTTCCCTGTTCCGCCCTATGGCGATAACGTGAATTGGGGCAAACTCAGCGTCACAACGCCCGTTGCACTGGCACTAGTCGCGCAGGATTACATCTCCGGAAAACCATGGAGCTATAACTGGGTCAACATCTAACCCATTACTGACTACATAATGAAGTCGGGATAGACCAAACCGATTTGCTGGGCAATCTCTTCCATCGTACGCATAATCGAGAGCGATTCCGCGTGAGTCATCATGGGTGACTCCTTCTCCCCTGCCTTGAATGCTCGACCGAATTCAATCGCCTCTTCGCGCAAGCCATGGCCCGAGTAGGCCTTATCCCAGCCTTCAGTAATGACGTCCTTGTTGTTGATGACGCGGAATTTCGATGGCGCGTAGAAAGTGCGATCGATTTCAATGCGCGCTTCGGTTCCTACGATGACTGCGCGGTTGGGGGTGGCTGCCAAGTTGGTGGTGTTGAGAATCGCTTGGGCGCCTGACGCATATTGCAAAATAATGGATGTCTGACCATCGACGCCGGTGAAAGCTTTCGTTGCCTTTGCTGTGATGGTCTGCGGCTCACCGAAGATCATTGACGCGAAGGAGACTGGATAAATACCGAGATCAAAGAGCGCGCCGCCACCGAGCTCGGGCTTGAAGAGGCGGAATTCGGGATCTTGTTCAAACCACTGGCCATGATCGGCCTGCACGCTGATAATTTCACCGAGTACGCCGGATGCAACGATCTCTTTCACACGGATCATATGCGGCAAGAAGCGCGCCCACATTGCCTCCATGAAGAGGACATTGTTTTCGCGACTGCACTCCACCATAGAAAGCGCATCGGCATAAGTCATAGCGAGTGGCTTCTCACATAAAACAGCTTTGCCCTTGGCCATCGCCAGCTCTGCGTCGCGGCGATGCATGGGGTGATGGGTGGCGATATACACAGCATCGACATCGGGGTCATTGACGAGCGCCTGATAGCTCGGGTGGCGATAAGGAATATTAAATTTATTGCCGAACGCATCAGCGCTCTCCTGAGTGCGAGAACCCACGGAGAGAACTTCGTGGCCTTCTACTCGCTGCAAGTCGCGCACAAACTGTTGTGCGATCCCACCGGTACCTAAAATTCCCCAACGAAGTGTCATAGGGAGAGGCTACTCCGTGCGTTTCCCCCTTGCTACGGTCTATGGATAAACTCACGCCATGACTCTCACCGTTGCCAGCGTCCTTCAGCGTTACACCCAAGCCGGAATCGATTTCTCTGACCTCGCTTGGTCAATCGAGGAAGATCAATACAACACCGTGACCGGTGCCGATTCCTGGCCAGCGGCATACGTCATCCACCATATGGCAGATGCCGATATTCACTTTGCCTCTCGCTATCTCTTGATCATCGAAGGCGCCAAGCCACATTTTCAGATGTTCAACGAGGATGTCTATCCCGAGCGCCTTAACTATGCCGGCCGTAGCGCAGTCTCATCCCTTGCCGCCTTTGAGGGTATTCACGAAAGCATTGAAGATATCTTGTCGAATCTTCCCGATGAAGCATGGGAGCGCACTGGCACACACCCCGAGCGCGGTGAACTCACACTCTTGCAGGTTCTCGATGGTGCCTGCGGTCACCTCGAGGCACATGTTGCCCAGCTCAGCGCGATCGCCAAAGAACTTCAGTAACCCGCTGCGCTTTGTCATAAAAGTCAAGAATTTATTAGTTACTGACCAGAGTAAAAGTAAGAATTTTTACTAGAGAAATTACTAGAGAAATAAAAGGAAGCAATTAGAGCGATGGCTAACCGCGGCGATGAAGAGCAATATCTTCGTGCTCTCGATTTAGTAGCCACCATCTCTGAATTGCTCAATGAAATTGCTTCACAAGAAGAAATTCGTAATCACAAACTCGCCAAGATGTTGCTTGGCTCCGTGCGATTTTCGATGCAGGAATTAGCAGCGACGATTCGTGCTTTCCCGTCCAAGCTCAAGAGCGATCATCCTGAAATTCCTTGGGGGTCATTCGAGCTAACAGAGACCATGTCGTTATGGCGCGAGCCGCAGTTGAATTCAACGGTCTTGCTTCATCGCTTTGATGCCACATTGATGGCGATTCAAAAGCTTTTGCTGAGTGAAATGCTTGCTAGTTCACTCGAAGACTTTAATTAAACTTCTCGGCAATTAAGCCTGGGCGCT
>CAIQXR010000238.1 GCA_903875815.1 uncultured Actinomycetes bacterium | reverse complement strand
CCAGCCACGAACTACGTACTCCGCTTACTGCCATCCGTGGTTTCGCTGAACTCCATCGCCAAGGAGCTGTTGTGGGCGAAGAGAAGACCAAAGAGTTGGTCGGACGCATTGAGAAAGAATCGATTCGCATGTCTGGCTTGGTGGAAGATCTCTTACTTCTCGCACGATTAGACCAAACACCAGAATTAGAGAAATTGCCGGTTGATCTCGATAATGTAATTAAAGAAGCAGTTGCTTCCGCCCGTGCTGCTGGACCAGATCACCCCATCACTATCGCCTTGGATTCCGAAGAGAGTTTCGTTCTCGGTGATGCCGCGCGAATTCATCAAGCGGTCGCTAATTTGTTAGCTAATGCTCGCACTCATACCGATTTGGGCACGGCCATCACCGTCTCTACTGATCACCAGGAGAATGAAATTCAAGTGACTATCGCTGATCAGGGGGATGGTTTATCACCAGAAGATCAAGCAAGAATCTTTGAACGCTTCTATCGCGCCGATCCATCTCGAGTTCGGGTGCGCGGTGAAGGAAGCGGACTTGGGCTCTCCATCGTCGCCGCCGTTATGGAGGCGCATGGTGGATCGGTCTCAGTGGCATCAGGTATCGGCGAAGGCGCACGCTTTACGCTCCACTTCCCGATCGCTGAATAACGCACCGCCAAAATAAGAATCGCTAAAAAGAGAATCACCAATGCGAGGGGTTCTGCTCTTTTACTCCCATAAGCAATGGCATAAAGCCCGCGCCCACCAGCTAATTGCCCAATGAGGCTCGATGGGAGATAGGGAATTATTGCTTTCCAATTCTGAGCGACTGCCTCTTCAGCAAAATTTATTGCAATCGGTGCGATCAGAAATAGCCGTGTATCGATATCCAATAATGAAATTCTGGTTCCGATCGTAACCAAAAAGGCGGTCGCTACGATGAGAACTGCCATTGATCTAAGAATGTGTAGTGTCAACAGATCTGAAGGTGCATTAATTACAGAGATCGCAAAGATAAAAATCACCACAGAAAGAGTTGAATAGATTGCAGCAATTGTCAGGGTCGTGGTCTTAATAAATCGCTTACTTCCACCGAAGAGGAGAATTTCACGATCCTTCACGCCGCTTCGGTGTGAAATTCCGCCGATAGTGATGGCGCTAGCAAAAAGTGCTAGGCAGAGTTGTGAGGTGATGAATGGCGCCAAGATTGGTGATGGAAATCCCCGCAATAGAACGCGAGTGCCCAGAATAGGGACGACCCCAAACCAAAAGAGCGAGATCGGGATACCCCACCGATACGCCCTATCGGTCCCAACGAGAAAGGCTTTCGTAACGTAGCTGCGCCAGAATGGCGCTATTGCACGATCTAGTAGGGGAAAACTCTGTTCTTTCGCAGTGGGATCGGGTTTTACTTTCAGATACCTCGCTTTCATGCGAGCAGGTTTGCGCACGATCCAGAAGAGCAAAAAGTAAGAAGTGGTGAATATCCCGGATGTGAAGAGCGCAATCAGTGCCATACGAATTGGACTCGTAGTTGATTCAATGGTCACAATAGAACCGGAGATCGTCCACCACTTCGGGTGCGACACATAAAGACCATTGTGGAGATCAAGAATCATGAGTACTGAACCCACAACCGATGCCAGCGCGTAGCTTCTGATAATGGCGCCAAGAAGTGCTCCCAGCAATGCCAGGATGGTGTTCCCGAGAATGGCACCGAGCAGCGCCAAGGCACTGCCGTGATATGCCAACTTCTGCTCGTTGGGCAGAAAATGCAGCGCGATCAAAATCGTGGCGCTCATGAGTGTGCTTTGCAGTAGTAGCGCGCTAATTCGATAACGGATCCGGCGTGAATAACCCCCAAATTCGAGAGTTATTCGATCTGCATACCCATCTCGGATTTCACTGGGCATGGTGAGAATGGCGCTGAGGAATAGCGCGAAACCGATTGTGCGAGAGATGTATAAATCATTTTTACCCGCAGGTAAATGAGTCAATTGAAAGAGAGTGAGATTGAGAATAATCATTACCGAGGTAAATCCCAAAAAGCGCTGCTTACCTGCCGAGAGATTTTTAATATCAAGCCAGATGAGGCGGGCTACTTCTTTCACGAGATCTCGAGGCCATGTGTTACTGAATTGAAGATTTCACCTAGTGACTGAACCTCGGTCTTTGACCACGGCATATCGAGAAGTACCCGTTCTTGCAAAATGACAACATGGTCGATGTATTTCTCAAGATCGTGGAGATAATGGCTAGAGACGAGAACTGTTTTCCCACTGCTCGCTGATGTCGTGAGAAAAGAGTGGAGCCAATGGATGCCATCAGGATCCAAGCCATTCACAGGTTCATCCAAAATGAGAGTGTGCGGATCAGAGATAATCGCGCACGCAATACCGAGTCGACCTCTCATCCCGAGTGACAAGCCCGAACATCTCTTATCTAGTATCCGAGAGAGCTCGAGTAGATCTATCACTCGATCAATATCGTGGCCGCGCAGATCAAAAGCTAGTGCAGTTGCCCGAAGTTGATCGATTACCTTACGCCCTGGAGCAAAATGAGAATCCAGCGAAACGCCTATCTCGCCAGGCCTCGCGTCGCTAAATTCTCGACCATTAATAAGTGCCCTGCCGGAATCTGCATCGATCAGGCCGGTTAACGCTCGGAGCGCAGTTGTCTTACCTGCGCCATTTCGTCCCAGTAACCCTGTTATTTCACCAGGCTTGGCGAAAAAGGAGAGTTGATTAAGGGCTCGCTTGGAGCCGAATCTCACTGAGAGCTCCTTAAACTCCACTCCTTTTTCGTTGATCATGAGAGTTATCGGGCGCTCGGTGCGTACCAGAGATTAATGATGGTGAAGATAACTATCGCTGCGAAGAACCACATGAATTTCCCTTCATTGCTTCGAATTTCGAAGCAAGGAAAGGTTAGGAGAGTTGCTTAAAAAATAGTGGTCTTAATGAATCACAACTCTTACACGTTATTTCATAAAGTCGTGAGGTGTTAGAGAGTATTGGGATTAGCTTCCATTGCGCGCAGTGTTGCAATTCGCTGGGCTAGCGGTGGATGAGTCGAGAATAAATTCGATGTCCCTTTGCCATCAAGCGGCGATTCAATCCAAATGTGCGCAACTGCGTTGGACTTCTGGCGAACGACTGTGGTGTCCTGCTGCAGAACTTCGAGCGCTTGTCGCAATCCAGATGGATTACGAGTAAAGGCAACGGCGGTCGCATCAGCGAGTGCTTCACGACGGCGTGAAATGGCCGAACGTAAGAGAATTGCGGCGAGCGGCGCCAAAATCAAAATGATAAGTGATCCAATCAGCGCGATCGGATTGGAATTCTCGTTGTTATTGCGGTCGCGATCGCCGCCGGTAAACCACATCATGCGCATCAGAAAATCGCTGAGTAGCGCAATCGCACCAGCAGTTGTTGCCGCTACTGCCGACACTAAAGTATCTCGATTTGCCACATGCGCCATTTCGTGGGCAATAACACCTTGCAATTCCGTGCGATTCATGACTTCAAGAATTCGAGTGGTAAAGGCAATGACCGCGTGATCTTCATTGCGGCCAGTGGCAAAAGCGTTCGGAGCGTTATCTTGAACGATTGCGATTTTAGGCATTTTTAAACCACTTGCAACACAGACCTCTTCCACTAAATTGTAGAGATCAGGTGCTTGCGAACGTTCAATAATTTTGGCTCCGGTCATAGTCATCACCAAAGTATCTGAGGCGTAATACGAACCCCAGACTGACGCCAGAGCTATTCCCACTGCAAGTGGAACGATTCCAGCTGTTGTCATATGCCCAAAGTAGGTAGCTGCAGCGTAAATAACAGCAGTGATTAATACGCCCATGCCCAGCAAGAGGCCAAAAGTTTTGCGTTGATTGGCTCGTTGCAGCGCGCGAAAATTGATGGTGCTACCCGCCATAGTTAGAACTTAACTTGAGGGGCGTTGCGATCTGTGGGATTTTCCACGACATAAAATTCGCGAGCGCTGACTTTAGCCATACCAGCAAAGAGATTGGATGGGAAAGTCTTTACTGTCTGATTCAATGAACGAACGCTGTCGTTATAGAACTGACGAGCGAATGAGACTTTATTCTCTGTTGTGGAGAGCTCTTCCTGAAGTGCGAGAAAGTTTGCGGATGCTTTGAGATCTGGATATGCCTCAGTAACAGCAAGCAGACCACGAAGTGCTTGGGTCAATTGACCATCCGCAGCCGCAACATCTTGAATTCCGCTGGCGGAAGTCGCTTTTGCGCGAGCGTTGACAACGTTCTCTAGTGCAGATTTTTCATGAGCGGCATAGCCTTTAACGGTCTCCACTAAATTAGGAATGAGATCCGAACGACGCTTGAGTTGAACTTCGATCTGGGCATAAGCCTCATCGACCGAAACATTGAGTCGGACAAGTCGGTTGTAACTAAAGACGATAAAGACGAAGAGTAGAGCTACTACTGCGAGGAGAATAAGTGTTGTAGACATGACTACAGAGTAGTCGTGTTACTTAATCTCTGTCTTGTGGAAATTGAGCCACGACTTGCTCGCCGTTGGTCCACGCTGGCCTTGATAGCGCGATCCGTAGAGCGCAGAACCGTATGGATGCTCAGCAGGTGATGAGAGTTTGATGAGACAGAGCTGACCAATCTTCATTCCTGGGTGCAAGCGCACAGGCAAGTTGGCGACGTTGGAAAGTTCGAGCGTGATGTGCCCAGAAAATCCTGGATCAATAAATCCGGCAGTGGAGTGTGTGAGCAGTCCAAGACGGCCGAGTGATGACTTTCCTTCAAGACGGCCAGCGATGTCATCTGGAAGTGTGATCACTTCGTAGGTGCTGGCGAGAACGAATTCGCCGGGGTGGAGAATGAAATCTTCGTGTGGTTCAACGACGACTTCGCGAGTGAGGTCGGGTTGTTCGATCGATGGGTCGATCACTGAATACTTGTGATTTTCAAAGACGCGGAAGAAGCGGTCCAGGCGAACATCGACGCTGGAGGGTTGAATCATCGCCTCGTCGAAAGGTTCAACTTTGACGCGGCCGTCTTGAATCTGGGAGCGAATATCGCGATCACTAAGTAGCACGGGAAAACCTTATCTTGCGGGGCACCCTTGATTATGTTACTGACCAGTAGCATTATTGAGCCATGAGCCACTACACAGCCAACCTCCGCGATATCGAGTTCTGCCTCTTCGACCTACTTGGCCGAGAATCCATCCTCGGCACCTCTTTATATAAAGAACTCGATCGCGATACCGCGATGGGGATGCTCGAAGAAGTAAAGCGAATGGCCGAGAACGATCTCGCTGCATCCGTTGGTGAGAGCGATCGCCTCGGTGTTGATTTCAATAAAGCAACTGGCGATGTGAAATTGCCGGAGAGTTTCAAGAAGTCCTATCGCGCCTACATGGATGGTGAGTGGTGGCGTATCGATGCACCAGTAGAACTTGGTGGAACTGCAATCCCGGCATCACTTCGTTGGGCGATTGCTGAAATGGTTCTTGGTTCAAATCCTTCGATTCACATTTATGCCTCCGGTACATCATTCGCACAAGTTGCTTACTACTTAGGTACCGAAGATCAGAAGTTAATGGCAAAACATATGGTCGATCGCGAGTGGGGCGCCACCATGCAATTGACCGAACCTGATGCCGGCAGTGATGTTGGTGCTGGTCGATCCAAAGCTGTGCAACAACCTGATGGCACGTGGCACATCACCGGTACAAAAAGATTTATTACTTCTGGAGATTCTGATCTCTCTGAAAATATTATGCACTTTGTTCTCGCTCGTCCTGAAGGCGCAGGACCAGGAACAAAAGGTTTAAGCCTCTTCTTAGTTCCTAAATTTATGTTCGATCTCAAAACTGGTGAGCTCGGAAAGCGCAATGGCGTCTATGTCACCAACGTGGAACATAAAATGGGTCTCAATATTTCATCCACCTGCGAAATGAATTTGGGTGAGAAAGAACCTGCTGTTGGATATTTGCTCGGTGAAGTTCACAACGGCATCGCTCAAATGTTTAAAGTTATTGAGTTCGCTCGCATGATGGTCGGTACTAAAGCAATTGCCACACTCAGTGCTGGCTACCAGCAAGCACTCGCTTACTCCAAAGTCCGCATCCAAGGCGGCGATATGAAAGTCATGAATGACAAAGCGAGCCCACGTGTTTCCATCATTCATCACCCAGATGTCCGTCGCTCGCTAATTACTCAAAAGGCTTACTCCGAGGGAATGCGCGCACTGGTTCTCTACACCGCATCCATCCAAGATGCCGTTGCTATTGCCCGGGCAGATGGCGATGAGTCAAAGTTCAAAGATCTCGAAGCGCTCAATGATCTCTTACTCCCTATCGTCAAGGGCTATGGCTCAGAGAAGTCCTGGGTTTTGCTTGGTACTGAATCACTTCAAACCTTTGGTGGCTCCGGCTTCACCCAAGATTGGCCACTCGAGCAATATGTTCGTGATGCCAAGATCGATACTTTGTATGAAGGCACAACTGCGATTCAAGGGCTCGATTTCTTCTTCCGAAAGATTGTGAAAGATGGCGGTCGCGCCATCGGTCTGCTTGCTAAAGAGATTGGCGCTTTTGCTGCCAGTGGCGGTGAATTAGCTGATGAGAAAGCGGCTCTAGGTAAAGCTCTTGCTGACGTTAACGGCATGATGGGAATCCTGGTGGGCTTTGCAATGGAATCACAGGAAAAGCCAGAAGAGATTTATAAAGCTGGGTTGCAGACCTCTCGCCTGCTCATGGCAGCTGGTGAAGTAATTATCGCGTGGTTGCTCTTGCGCCAGGCAGAGATTGCGATCGACAAGTTGCCTACCGCCGGACGCGATAGTGATTTCTTTACTGGAAAAGTGGCATCGGCGAAATTCTTTGTTCGCACGGTACTTCCTCATCTCACTGCTGAACTCAAAATCATGGAAGCAGAGAATGGCGCCATTATGGAGATTCCGGAAGGTGCCTTCTAGCTTTTCCGATATGGTTGCGCGGTGCTGAGAAAACATCGTGCTGAAATCTTCCTCTTCTTCGGTGCCATTACTTTTGCTTTTAATGGCGTAGTCGCCAAGATCGTTCTTCAGAATGGCCTTGATGCCTTCCATATGGTGGAGATCCGCGCGACTGGTGCATTTCTTGTAATTTTCGCAGCAGTCTTCGCCCGCAATAAGCGCGCCATTCGAGTTACTCGCAAAGAACTTCCTGGCATGATCGCATTTGGCCTGGTCGGAATTGCTGCCGTTCAATTCTTTTACTTCATCTCTATTCGCTTGCTCGATGTCAGCATCGGTCTGCTGATTGAATTCACTGCGCCCATCTGGATCGCGCTCTGGCTCCGCTTTGTGAAGAAGAAGCACGTTTCACCACTCATGTGGTGGGGACTTGCGGTGAGCTTTAGCGGCATGGTTCTACTCGCTCAAGTTTGGAAGGGCCTGACCTTGAGTGGTTGGGGAGTTATTGCAGCGCTCCTCGATGCTTTCGCTCTTGCCGGTTATTTCTTGATCGGCGAGCGAATCGGTAAAGCAAAAGCGAGTGATGTCATGCTGGCATGGGGGTTAGGCGTTACAACTCTGCTCTTCTCCATCATCAAACCCTGGTGGGGTTTCCCGTATTCCATCTTCACTAAATCGATGGCTCTACCCGGTCCACTCCATGGTCATAACGCCCCTGGTTGGGTACTTATCCTTTGGGTCGTTCTTCTCGGAACTGTTGTTCCCTATTTCTGCGTCCTGACTGGTCTGAAAGGGCTCAACGCCTCAACAGCTTCGGTGATCGGAATGCTCGAGCCGATTTTGGCGGGCATCTTCGCCTGGTGGTGGATCAATGAGCGGCTTACGGCCGTGCAGTTGATGGGCGCCGCTGTGGTCTTAGTCGGAATTTATCTCGCCGACCGCGCTAAAAGTTCGCTCACCAATTAAGGGGAGAGATTCAGCCATTCTCAGGTTAATCGGATAATTTCCTCGCATGACCACCAGTGCCAAGAAGATTGCTTTGAAAGTCCCAGAAATCACAATATTTTTCTGGATCATCAAAATTCTCTGCACTACGGTTGGTGAAACTTTTGCTGATTACCTCAACACCACTCTGGGATTTGGCCTCAATGGCACGACCATTTTTACAGTTGCAATTTTAGTTATCGCACTCTTCTTCCAATTCCGCGCCAAGCGCTATCAACCGTCTCTCTATTGGCTAGTAGTTGTCCTTATTAGTATCGCTGGAACTCTCTTCACCGATAACCTCACCGACAATCTCAATGTCTCGCTATTAACCTCGACGGTCGTCTTTGCGATCGCACTGGCGCTCGTTTTTATCGCTTGGTATCGATCAGAGAAGACGCTAGCTATTCATAGCATTTACACCAATAAGCGAGAAGCCTTTTATTGGCTCACCATTCTCTTTACTTTCGCACTTGGCACAGCAACTGGTGACTTAATCGCTGAAAGATTTGATCTTGGCTATGGCATCTCCTTCTTCATCTTTGCTGGTGTAATTCTTCTGCTCTCCCTTGTGTGGAAGTACAAAATTGTTAGCCCAGTCTTTGGATTCTGGGCGGTCTATGTTCTCACTCGCCCACTAGGTGCATCGATCGGCGATCAAATGTCGCAAAATGATCCAAAGTATGGTGGCTGGGGATTGGGGACTACAAAGACAAGTGTGATTTTTCTGAGTGCAATCCTTGCTTTAGTTATCTACCTAATTCGCACTCGCAAAGATGAGATTCTTATTGAAGTCGCCGAATGAGGTGGGGTCAAAACTCACCAGTAGTGAGGTAAATTCATCTCATGGAAATCTTTTCTGACTTACTCGCAGCTAACAAGGATTTCGCCTCCGCATTTAAATCAGAGGCTCTTACTGGTCAAGCTCGCAAGGGCCTAGCAATCGTTACCTGTATGGACTCACGCATCGATCCTCTCCACATCGTAGGTATGGAAGCGGGCGACGCAAAGATCCTTCGCAACGCTGGTGCTCGCGTTACCGATGACGTACTTCGTACCCTGGTATTAGCCACTCATCTACTTGGTGTTAATCGCATTCTCGTTATGCCACATACCGATTGCCGAATGGCTTCTGCTACTGAAGAACAGATTCACGCCACCATTTTAGAGAAGTCTGGTGTTGATACCCGCGGTATCGAAATTCGCACAGTTGCCGATCCACTTGCAGCACTCAAGCAAGATTTAGTTCGCGTGGAGAGTTATCCCCTTCTTGCAAAAGATATTAAGGTGATGGGCGCTATCTACGATGTTGCTACCGGATTGCTCAATCCCATTTAATTAATTTTCGACACGAAAAAACCCCGCCCATGACATGAGGCGGGGTTTTCTTTTTTCGATTATTACTTCTTAACGGTGATTCCCGCTGCGACTAGGGCTGCATCGAACGCTGCGTTTGCATCTGCAATCGCCTTTTGGTGCGCTGCCTTTGCTGCAGCATTTGCTGCCTTGAGGTCAGCATTTGCCTTAGCAAGTGCTGCCTTTGCTGCAGTCTTGTCAGTCATTGCTTTCGCTGCTGCAACTGCTTGGGTGTGTGCTGTCTTCGCTGTTGTCATTGCTGCAACGAGTGCATCCTTAGCTGCTGCATATGCAGTCTTGCGAGCTGCAGCTGCTGCAGTACGAGCGGCCTGCTTTGCAGCGGCATTAGTACCAGCGACTTTCTTTGTCACAGTAGTCGTATCTGCAGCGTATGCACTTGTTGTGAGTGCTGATACTGCGATTGCTGTCCCGAGCGCTACTGCTGAATAAAGTTTTCTGCTTCTCATTGTTACTCCTTAAATCTCACGGCCAAAATTGGCGGTGATTGAAAGATAGGAGATGGAGATGAGTGGTGGGTGGTTTTTTGCTGAACGTTTGCTGAGACTATTCGTCAAAGCTCGCATCGGTGTTGAAGTTGGTGAACCCAGCCGGTGGTTGAGCTGATTGGGTAGGTGCGACACCTGATTGGCCGTGCTGACCAGCCTGACTATTCGAGTTGTTCTGCGAATATTGCGATGAATATTGAGAGGCGGGCGCCATATCGCTAAATCGAGCAAAGTGGAGCTGCGCGGAGACGGTGATCGTGCGGGTAGGACCATTACGGTGCTTAGCAACATTGAGATCGGCTTCACCTGATCTGGCCGAACCGTCATACATATCATCGCGGTGAAGCAAGATAACAACGTCTGCATCTTGTTCGATCGAACCCGATTCACGAAGATCCGAAATCATCGGCTTCTTATCAGCGCGCTGTTCTGGACCACGGTTGAGCTGTGAGATGGCAATGACCGGAACTTCAAGTTCCTTAGCAAGGAGTTTGAGGTTACGAGAGAACTCCGAGACTTCCTGCTGACGGCTTTCGACTTTCTTTCCTGATGTCATCAGCTGGAGGTAATCGATAACAATAAGTTTGAGATTGTGCTTCTGCTTGAGGCGTCGTGCTTTTGCACGGATCTCCATCAGTGACATGTTGGGAGAGTCATCGATAAAGAGCGGTGCATTGGAGATCTCGCCCATTCGTTTTGCTAAGCGTGCCCACTCTTCGTCATTCAGCGTTCCAGAGCGAATATTGTTGAGAGCAACGCGCGCTTCAGCAGAGAGCATACGCATGGTGATTTCAGAGCGGCTCATTTCGAGTGAGAAGATAACAACCGCATCGCCTTCATGGATCGATGCATATCGCGCAATATCTAGTCCGAGTGTGGACTTACCCACTGCAGGACGCGCAGCGAGAACGATCATATTGCCGGGATGGAAACCATTAGTGAGCGCATCAAGATCTTTAAAGCCACTCTTTACGCCGCTACCAGTAACTCCTTTGGAGATGCTTTCAATTTCATCGAGTGCTGATGGGAGAAGGTCTGCGAGCTTGATGTAATCCTCAGAGGTGCGCTGTTCGGTGACTTGATAGATCTCAGCTTGTGCTTGATCAACGACATCATCAACTTCGCCCTCTTTAGAGAAACCGAGTTGAACAATCTTTGTTCCTGCTTCAACAAGGCGGCGCATCACTGCATGATCGCGAACGATACGTGCGTAGTAACCAGCATTAGCTGCGGTAGGAACTGAAGAGATCAAAGTATGGAGATATGGCGCGCCACCTGCACGCGCAATATCGCCACGCTTTGTTAACTCGGACGCGACTGTCACTGGATCGGCAGGTTCGCCGCGACCGTAGAGATCTAAAATTGCATCGTAGATAAGTTCGTGTGCTGGGCGATAGAAATCGCGATCTTTCAACACTTCAACAACATCTGCAATGGCATCTTTACTCAACAACATTCCACCCAGCACGCCTTGTTCTGCGACGAGATCTTGTGGTGGTGTGCGTTCAAACTCCGCGCCAGCGCTGACTAGGCCGCGATCATTGCCGCTGCGGTTGGGGAGTTCGGAGATGCTCATGCCCGTATTCTCCTTAAGGCCACTGACATTCCCCTACATCCCGATGCGCCCCCTGTGTATGTGCCTGTGGGAAAGCTGTGCGCGAAGGTGTGCAAGGTGTGGATAGACCGTGGATAACTCACTCAGGAAGGTGGATTTCACGCTCATTCACGCTCAACGCCTTGGGGATAAAGAAATTTTCTACCGTCTCACATATTGGCATTTCCGCGGATATTGGCATTTCCGCGGATATTGGGCATGAAAAAACCCCGCCTCACTGGGAGACGGGGTTTTCTAGTTCCGTTTACAAACTAGTTGTGAACTAATTAAGCAGCAACAACGTTCACGCTGATGTTCGCCACGATACCTGCGTGGATTGCAATCTTTGCAGAGTGCTTTCCAACAAGCTTGATGTGACCAGCGGTGCGGATGCTGTGGCGATCGATATCAAGACCGGTTGCGGACTTGATAGCTGCTGCGATCTCCTTATCGGTTACAGAACCGAAGAGGTGACCGGTTCCGCCGACCTTCGCCTTAACAGTGATTTCGGCAGCTTCGAGCTTGGCCTTAACCTCTTTAGCGTGATCGAGTGACTGGATTTCGCGAGCTGAACGAGCGCGACGAATGCTCTCGATCTGCTTCTCGCCGCCAACAGACCAGGCGATTGCCTTGTTGTTGGGAACGAGGAAGTTACGGCCGTAGCCGTCCTTAACAGTTACAACGTCACCGGCTGCGCCGAGACCAGGTACTTCACGAGTAAGGATGAGTTTCATAGTTAGGTCCCCTTATCGTGCTGTCGATGTGTAAGGCAGAAGTGCCATTTCGCGGGAGTTCTTTACCGCGGCGGCAATCTGACGCTGATGTTGTGTGCAAGCACCGGTTACTCGGCGAGCGCGGATCTTGCCGCGATCGGAGATGTACTTGCGAAGGAGGTTGATGTCCTTGTAATCGATGTAAGTAGCCTTATCGCGGCAGAAAGAACAAGGCTTCTTCTTGAACTTCTTCAGCGCTGCAGCTGACATCTTGGTTTGCTTAGGCTTTGGCTTAAGCGTCTTATTATTTCTTGCGCCCACTGTGGTGCTCCTTTTGGGATGCCCTGCTTAATTTCTTAAACAGGAATGGTTGGTTAATTAATTAGAACGGAGGTTGATCATCGGCGCCAGCTGAGGACCAGCCGCCACCGACAGGAGCTGCAGACCATGGGTCTTCAGCTGAAGAAGCATCAGCAGGTGCAGAGTAAGAACCATTAGAACCACCAGCGCCACCAGCAGGACGTGTTGTTTTGGTGACCTTTGCAGTTGCGTTGCGAAGTGATGGACCTACTTCGTCAACTTCAACCTCAAAGACGGTGCGCTTTTCGCCCTCTTTGGTTTCGTATGAGCGTTGCTTCAAACGACCGGAGACAATTACGCGCATTCCGCGAGTAAGTGATTCGGCAACGTTCTCGGCTGCTTGACGCCAAATTTGGCATTGAAGGAAGAGGCTGTCGCCATCCTTCCATTCATTTGTGGCCTTATCGAGATAGCGTGGAGTTGAAGCAACAGTGAACTTTGCGACTGCCGCACCGTTAGGTGTGAAGCGCAATTCAGGATCGTTAACTAAGTTACCGATCATTGTGATGGTTGTATCGCCAGCTGCCATTTCTTATCTCTTTTCTCTGTTATCTACTTTGGATGCTTGTTATGTAAGAAGTTTCGAATATTTATTCTGGACGAACGACTTTGGTACGGAGTACCGATTCGTTCAAATTAAGTTGACGGTCAAGTTCCTTGATCGCTTCTGGTGTGCACGACAAATCAGCAACAGCATAAATTCCTTCAGGCTTCTTGTTGATTTCGAATGTGAGGCGACGACGGCCCCAGATATCGAGCTTGTTGACGGCTCCACCGGAGTCTTTGATGATCTTGAGATAAGTCTCAAGACTTGGAGCGACTGTGCGCTCTTCTAGTTCAGGATCGAGAATGACCATGAGTTCATAATGACGCATGCGTTAACCCAACCTCCTTTGGACTAAGACGGTCGCGGTATTTCCGCGACAGGAGGGTTACTGCTCCTTCGCACTGTGCCGCAGGTGCGACGATCGTATGAAGGAAGGTTAAGGGTAACTTGCCTACGCCAGAGAGGGAAATTCGGTGAGTTGGGGGTCATTTTCGGCTGTGGATAGGCCCCGCTCACGCGTGAGGTGCCAGGCGAAAACTCCTAAGCCCACGATCCGAAGCGCAGTCAGGCCCTGGTAAATCCAGGCCGGAGCGCCAAAGCGGGCGCCGGACTGGGTGGCCAAAAACTCCCAAATCGCCAGGTGATAGGCCAACTCGGTTGCCTGCCAGAACCAGAAGTAAATCCGATCGCGAGGATCGCGCCTCAGTGCAAGAACTGCGAGTGGAGCGAGCCAGAGAACATATTGCGGTGAATAGACCTTGCTGGCCAGAGTGAAGATGGCGACGATAACAAAACTTGCTTGCGCCAAAGTGGGGTGCTGTTTTTTTGCTAAGAGATGCGCGAAATATCCGAGCGCACCAGCTGCGAACAAGAGAAGTGAATAGATATTGAGTGCGCCCATCGATACTCGCCATTGGCTAAGGAGATACCAGATTGAACCCCAATCAACTCCTCTACTCGAATTCATTGCGAAGAATCGCCACCAGCCATGTGGGGTGGTGAGAATGAATGGCGCATTAATGATGAGCCAGGAGCCAATCGTTATGGCGAGATAGCTAGCTAATTTTTTAATCGCGCCACTGCGGATAAAGATTGCCGCAATCGGAAGAAGTAACACGATCGGAAAGAATTTAGTCGAGATCGACAGCGCTAACGCAATTCCACTCCACTCATATCGCTTCTTATCAAATAGATAGATCGAAGCAATCGCAGAAATAACTGCCCATAAATCCCAATTGATATAAAGCGATGCAATGACTGCTGGCGACAGTGGAAGTAAGTACCAATGCTCAGGTCGCATTCGAAAAATTAGCCCGACCGTTCCAACAAATAGCAGCGCGATTAACAATGCATTGATATCAAAATAGCGTAAATCATTTATGTGGTGGCCAACTAAATACGTGGTTGCCCACATGACAACACCAGTGATGGGTGGATACTCGACTGCATTGGTGGCACTCGAGTACGGCCAACCATGATGCGTTAAATCCCGCGCTTCGTAGAGCGCAGGCAAATCTGAATAGCAGGCATGGGTATAGACGTCGGGGGATCCCCAACCGAAGTTGCGACAGTGATCGAACTTCGCAAACGAGAGCAGAGCTGCAAAAAGAGCCAGGGCGATAACCCAGCGCGTACCACTCTTACTTTGTCTTAACTGCACTCTTCTTCGTCACTGCTGGAGATGGTGTTGGGTTTGCAGAAGGAGTTGGCTTATTTTTGAAAGGCTTATTAGAAATTGGTGGGGCGAGTGATGGGTCGAGAGTAGGAACGGCATTAACCATATTCACTGCATCGGTGCCACCAATATTTGCTGGTGCTGGGAAATCCATCACTGGTTCATTGGCTAGTGCCGCTTTGGTATAGAGGCCCCAAATCTTTGCGGGGAAAGTTCCACCTGTTACGGAAGGAACGCCACCTAACCCGTTAAGAGATTGGGTGGCATCATCTTTAAACATTCCAATAGTTGTAGCTAACTGTGGGGTGTAGCCATTGAACCACGCTGATGCATTGTTTGTTGTGGTTCCGGTTTTGCCGGCAGTTGGGCGACCGATATTGCCGACGCTCTGTGACGCTGTTCCGTAGGCAGTTACGGTTTGAAGTGCGGCAGTGAGATCGGCCATGACATCGGCTTGGAAAACTTGGCTCGCTTGAACTTGACCTTGATAGAGAACGCCCTGGTTAGGTCCGATCACTTCTTGAATAATGTACGGCTTGGCATAGACGCCATTGGCAGCGAAAGTTGCGTAGGCGGCTGCTAAGTCAATGACATGTGGGCTTGCAACGCCGAGCGAAATAGATGGCGTAGGCATGAGGGCAACTGTTGTTGGTATTCCTGCACGACGCAGAACATCAACAATCTTGTCGGGGCCGGCCTTAATTCCGAGTGGAACATAGATGGTATTTACCGACTCTGCTGTTGCGTGATAGAGATCGATATTTCCAAATTGCTCTTGGTTGTAGTTATAGACCGGATACGGCTTACCGGCATCATCAAAGACCTTTGGTGACCCACCATTCCATACCGATGTCAGTGGAATGCCTTGTTCGAGCGCTGCTACGAGCGCGAATGGTTTAAAGGAGGATCCAGCTTGGGCAATCGATTGCGTCGCATTATTAAGTTGTGAAACTAAATAATCGCGACCGCCATACATGGCAACGATCTCACCGGTGCCAGGGCGAATGGAAACTAAACCGATATGAACATTGTCAGGAATTTTTCCTGGTAATACTTTTGCCACAGCATCAACAGCAGCTTCTTGCGCTTGTTTAACCAAAGTTGTCTTAATGACATATCCGCCGGTTTGTAACTGCGCCTCGGTAAATCCAAGTGTTCCAAGTTGATTGACCACCCAGGACATGACATAACCCTTAGGTCCAGCGAGTGAACCTGACGTCACCCGAGGATGGATCGGTGGGAATTTAGCTGCTGCCGCCTGCGCTGGTGTAATCCAATGTTCTGCGAGCATGCCATTAATGACATATTTCCAACGATCTTCCAGTCGCTTCTGATAACTCGGACCATTTGCTGGATCGTAGTAACCAGGCGAGCGCAAAATACTTGCCAAGACTGCCGCTTGTGAAATGGTGAGTTGATTGACATCGCGCCCAAAGAAGACTTGCGATGCGCTTTCTACGCCATATGAACCGCGACCAAAATAAATGGTGTTGAGATAATTCTCTAAAATCTGGTCTTTCGACATCTGGCTGGCGAGCTTGAGTGAAATGACAAGTTCTTTTACTTTACGAGTGATGGTTCGCTCTGGTGAGAGAAAAGCTGTCTTGGCATATTGCTGAGTAATGGTGGATCCGCCGGCTAATGATCCACCGCGCAAATCATTAAAGAGTGCGCGCAAAATACCTGTGGGGCTGATTGCGCTTTCGGTATAGAAGGTGCGATCTTCTGCAGCAAGGACTGCGTGACGCAAATTAAGTGGGATCGCAGCGAGTTTTACACTGACACGGTTTTCGGCGCCGAGTCGACCAATTTCACTGCCGTCGGCATATTGAATGATGGTGGTCTGACTATTTACAAATGCGTTGGGGTCAGGGACTTTCACTGTGAAATAGGCAAAGGCAAATCCCAAGACTCCCAAAATAAATCCGCCGCCGCCGCCAAAGATGAGGATGCGAACAGCCCAGCGTTTAACGCTCTGGAGATCGACCTTCTTCTGCATAGGAGAAGGCTAGAGGAGAATGCTT
>CAIQXR010000237.1 GCA_903875815.1 uncultured Actinomycetes bacterium | reverse complement strand
CGAGAACCCAAAAGAGCCTTCACTCTCTCCACGTGGGGAGAGTGAAGGCTCGTAATGTGGGAGTTAGGCATTGACGACGTGCTTGCGAGCAACTTCAACGAGGGCAGCAAATGCTGATGGATCGTTGGTTGCTAGCTCTGCAAGAACGCGGCGATCTGCTTCGATGCCAGCTTCCTTAAGACCCTGGATGAAGCGGTTGTAGGTCAAGCCGTTTTCGCGGGCACCTGCATTGATGCGCTGGATCCACAGGCGACGGAAATCGCCCTTCTTATCCTTGCGATCATTGAAGGCGTAGACCATTGAGTGGGTAACTTGCTCCTTCGCCTTGATGAAAAGGCGGGAACGCTGACCACGATATCCGGATGCGCGCTCAAGTGTTGTGCGACGCTTCTTTGCGGCATGTACGCCGCGCTTTACTCTTGCCATGGTTTAGTCCGTCCTTTACTTCAAGCCGAGCATGCGCTTGGCGGTAGTAGTTACTGGAGCCTTTGCAACAGCATCGCTGCTCAAACGGCGGGTAATACGTGATGACTTATGCTCGAGAAGGTGGCGCTTGCCGGCACGCTCGTGCATGACCTTTCCAGTTCCCGTAAGACGGAAAGTCTTCTTTGCACCGCTATGGGTCTTCATCTTTGGCATTCGCTAACCTCCCAGTTAGTTCTCTTCTTCTTGTTGAGCTTTTTAAGCTTCTGCTGAAACTTCTGGTGCTTCTGTTGAAACTTCTGGTGCTGCTGTAGCCGCAACTGCTGCTGCCTGCTTCTTAGCTGGCTTAGCAATCGCGCCCTTCTTTACGGTTGGGCCAAGGACCATCGACATATTTCGTCCCTCTTGCTTAGGGGCGAACTCGACGACGCAGACTTCCTTGAGTTCTTCTGCCAACTTCATTAGCAAGCGGTAGCCGATCTCTGGCTTGGCTTGCTCACGACCGCGGAACTGAATGGTTACCTTCACTTTGTCGCCACCCTTAAGGAAGCGATCGATATGAGATTTCTTGGTCTCATAATCATGAGGCTCGATCTTTGGACGTAAACGCATCTCCTTGACCACGATATGGGTCTGATTCGCCCGAGCTTCACGTGCCTTCTGCGCGATTTCGTACTTGTACTTACCGAAATCCATAATCTTGCAGACGGGCGGTTGGGCATCGGGGGCAATTTCAACGAGGTCTAAACCGATCTCATCTGCCATACGTAGGGCAGCATCGATTTCTACAACGCCGACTTGCTCTCCATCAAAATTAATGAGGCGAACTTGCGGAACGCGGATTCGATCATTGATTCGTGCTTCTGTGCTGATAACTATTCCTCTCGCGAGCTGGTGAAAAACTTTGCTACTTTCGCAAATGGATTTAGCCGCGCAGATCAGCAGAGGACCCCCAAAAGATTGGGCGCCTTCAACGAACTTGACCGCTCCGCTTAAGCGAAGAAGGTGGGAGCGGCTAGCTCCACTTGATGGGTAAAGAGTACTTCAGGGCAAGAGGATGGCCAAATCTGGGCTTATCCCCCGCTGGCCAGGTTCAAGCCAGACTCAGATCAGGCTCAGATCAGGCTCAGATCAGAACACGGTGGGATTAGCCACCTATAGCGTGAACGCCGCCGTCGACGTGGATGATTTCACCCGTTGTCTTCGGAAAGAATCCAGAGAGCAAGGCCACGGCTGCCTGGGCAGCTGGGATGGGATCGGTGACATCCCACGCTAATGGGGCGCGGGAGTTCCAAACGCTCTCGAACTCATCGAAACCAGGGATCGACTTTGCTGCCATGGTGCGAATCGGGCCAGCTGCCACCAGATTGAATCGAATATTTTCTTTGCCGAGATCTCGGGCCAAGTAGCGGTTAGTTGATTCGAGCGCAGCTTTTGCAACACCCATCCAGTCATACTTCGGCCAGGCAACGGTGGCGTCGAATGTTAGACCCACAACGCTTGCGCCCGAATCTTGCGTAAAGAGCGGACGAGTCGCCATGGTGAGCGATTTGAGTGAATAAGCAGATACATGAACCGCGGTTGCAACATCTTCCCAAACAGTGTTGAGGAAGTTGCCTCCGAGCGCAGCCTCTGGTGCGAAGCCGATCGAGTGAACCACTCCATCAAGGTGCGGTACATGTTCCTTTACTTTTGCAGCCAAAGCATCGAGGTGCTCCACATTGGTGACGTCGAGTTCAATGACCGGTGCTGGTTGAGGCAAACGAGCGGTGATGCGATTGGTAATGCTGAGCGCGCGACCGAATGAGGTGAGGATGACTTCAGCACCCTCCTCCTGTGCGATGCGTGCAATGTGGAAAGCGATAGATGAATCGGTCAACACACCTGTGACCAAAATTTTCTTGCCCGCGAGAATTCCCATAGTTAGTGT
>CAIQXR010000236.1 GCA_903875815.1 uncultured Actinomycetes bacterium | reverse complement strand
GATGGACCCACCCAGTGATGACATTTGTTATGCAACACAGAATCGCCAGACCGTTATTAAACAAATTGCACCGAAGCTGGATCTCGTACTGGTGGTTGGTTCTACTAACTCATCAAATTCTGTGCGTCTGGTCGAAGTAGCGTTGGAATACGGAGCAAAGGCCGGTTACCTCATTGACTACGCCAGCGAGGCGAAAGATGAATGGCTAGAAGGTGTGACCACAGTTGGTGTCTCTAGTGGTGCGTCAGTCCCAGAGTTGCTCGTTAAAGATTTGTTAGCGTGGCTTGCAGAGCGCGGATTTGGTGAGGTTGAAACCGTGACCGCCAT
The DNA here is from genome assembly GCA_903875815.1 of uncultured Actinomycetes bacterium. Next base: position 1,973 of record CAIQXR010000236.1, on the reverse strand, counting down.
GGAAGAGACGCTGTTGTTTGCTCTGCCACCAGAGCTGCGTAAAGAATTAAAGGCGGCGGGAAAGAACTAATTCCTCAGGTCGTTGAAGTTAATCGCAGCCTTTCCTATCCTTTCTGTATGAGAAAACAGCTTGCATTTCTGGCAGCTTTGTTGTTCCTAGGAACATTCCTTACCTCTACTGGGCAGGCGGCAACAAAGGCAAGAGCTAGTTGTCCAAAGGCAGGCACCACCGCCACCTCCGCTGGCAAGAAATTCACTTGTGTTAAGTCTGGCAAGAAATTGGTTTGGGACGGCGGAGTTGTTATTTCGCCTTCAGCTGCAGCAACTGCCCCCGTGGTAGCACCAACGCTTTCAGCTGATTCCGATTTCGCTGCAGCAAGTGACTGCAAATTGAGCAAGCCATCAAATTTACCGATGGATGATGGCCCGATGGGATCTGTCGGCATGCCCGCAAGCCCGAATGAGTTTGCGTCAACCGGCAATCTAAAAGGATTAGTGATTCTCACTGATTTTTCGGATGTTCCTGCCACAAGTGAGATGAAAGACGTATGGGTAAATAGCTCCATTCCTAATGCGTTAAATCTTTTTAACTATTCCAGCTATGGAAAGCTGAACCTCAAAATTGATTTGAGTAGCAAGGTCTATCGAATGGCGAAGCCGTCGACGTACTACAGCCTTACTGCAGACCCATCAGGTGGTCCGGTTGCCGGTGCGCCGACGCCCAAGTTGGATGAAGTTATCGTGGATGCGATGAAACTTGCTGATGCGGATTATGACTTCAATCAATATTCCTTTGTTGCAGTAGGCGCCCCACGTAGCCCATCACTCATTCTCAGTGGCGCAACAGGTCTAGGTCGAATTCCTACGCCATTTGATGGAAAGACTTTCACTCAAGGCGATTTTGTTCCACTTGATGCGAATACACCACTTAATAAGCCGTACAAAGTAATGACTTTTGCTCACGATATCGGCCATATGTTGGGTCTTATGCACCCATACGTCGATCGGAGCGATACGCACGGGGCATGGGATGTGATGTGGCCATTCGCGTATCAAAATGATTTGTTAGGTTGGAATAAGTGGAAACTCAATTGGGTCACAGATGATCAGGTTTCATGTGTTCCCATGGGATCCGCAACCGGCTTCACGCAGCTGCTCACTCCGATAGGAGACCCATCCAGCGGCAAGAAGCTGGCGGTAATTAAATTGAGCTCGACTGAAGCGCTCACCGTTGAAGTGCGCCGCAAGTCACCACTCGACACTTTGAAGTCCACCGACGAGGGCGTGATCGCCTACAAAGTAGATAGCACTAAAGCATCTGGCTTAGGCGCCTACACAATCGTTTCGAATCCAACCAAGTCACTGAACTTCCAAAATTTTGAGGCAACTTTGGGAACCATGAAAGCGGGCGAGTCGGTATCTATTAGTGGATACACAATCTCGGTTCTGCAGTCAGCAGCAAAAGGAGATTACGTCTCCATCAAAAAAACTAAGTAGAAGTTACTTGCTCTGCTTGCTTGTGAAGTGAACGCCCCAGCTAAAGAGTGAACCGATCAAAAGATACGGCGCCATTTTTGCCAAGCTCTTGATCAGCGCAGTGCCGAAGAGCGAGATATGCAATCCGGTATGACCAACGAGTGGCAAGACGATGATGGTCGAAAGAAAAAAGGCAATCGGCGGATTGACCGCGGTTGCAAGTGATGTGCCCGGGCGACCGAGATAGAAGCCAATAAAGTAAGCGAGCAAGAGGCCCAGCCCAGTGATGATTGCAGCAGCTGGTGTGATGCCAATCTGCTTATTAATCAAGATATCGAGCACTTCGAAAATAAAGATGGTGAGCGATTGAAGAATGACAACGCCAGGAACGGTTAGTCCCGCGCCCTTAATTGGCTTGGGTGGCAGCTTCTCGGTAATAACGCTCATTAGTCGTTGATCTCCTCGTCATCATCCAGCTGGTCTAGCTCTTCTAATTC
>CAIQXR010000235.1 GCA_903875815.1 uncultured Actinomycetes bacterium | reverse complement strand
GATCATCCTACTTTTCTCGATGCTGCTATGGCCGCTGCAGATGCTGGCGTCGCATGGGTTGCGCTTCATGCCAGATATGCATCCCAACTCTATGAAGGCAAAGCAGATTGGTCGCAGATCACTCGATTGGTCGAACACCTTGCACCTACAGGAGTTCCGGTATTAGGTAATGGCGATATTTGGTCTGGCGCTGATGGCCTTCGCATGATGCAAGAGACGGGCTGCGCCGGCGTTGTTGTTGGTCGTGGTTGTTTGGGACGACCATGGCTCTTTGCAGACTTAGTTGCAGCACTGAGCGGTCAAGAAAGTCGGGCAACTCCAACGCTCTTTGAAGTACGAGAAATTATGTATCGCCATGGTCAATTGCTGGTCGAGTTCTTTGAAGATGAAAACCGAGCGATGCGTGATCTGCGTAAACATATGGCCTGGTATCTCAAAGGCTTCTCGGTGGTTCGTGAATTACGATCTCAATTCGGCATGGTCTCCACTCTTGCTGAATTACGTGGCCTGCTGGATCAATTGCAGGATCAGCCATATCCCACTCAGGTGGGAGATGCGCCGCGCGGTCGCACCAGTCACGGTAAAGCAGTCTCTCTCCCGGCTGGTTGGCTCGATGATCCCTTCGAAATTCCAGCGATCACTATTGATGATTCGGTCTCTGGTGGCTGATCCGTGTTTCTCTTTAAAATAGTTCGTCGCGTCATATCCGCGATACTTCTTCTCGCCATCATCATTCCGTCCTTTGTTGCCTATCGTGTCTGGTCGACTGGTCATGGCGCACAAGCAATAAAGAGTGATGTGATCGTGGTCTTGGGAGCAGCTCAATATGATGGTCGACCCAGCGATGTCCTTGCGGCCAGACTCAAAACTGCAGAAGTGATTTATAAAGCCCATCTGGCTCCCAAAATATTTACGGTCGGTGCGAGCGAAAAAGGCGATCGATTTACTGAAGCGCAAGCCAGTCGCAATTATTTGATTGCCCATGGAATATCAGCAAAGTCAGTCACCGAAATTTCACGGGGAATCGATACCCTCTCTAGCACCCAGGGCTATGTCGATGCGATGAATAAGCAAGGCCTCACCAAGGCGATAATCGTCACGGATGAATTTCATTGCTTGCGCGCCCTCACCATGGCGCGAGATCTGAAGATTTCAGCCACGTGCGCGCCGACCATCTCTGGCCCGGCTTCTAAGAGCTCCTCCAGTCTGAGTTACTTAGTTCGGGAGACTGGGGCTTATCTCGCCTACGTAACGGTGGGTCGCCATGGCATCCACCTCACTGATCAAGTGAAATAGTCGAACTAGTCGAACTAGTCGAACTAGTTAGATTAGGCTGATCACACTATGGTCCTACGCGCAGCAACTGAACATTCGGGATATACCGATCTCGATCGCGCCCGTTTCATGGACGAACCTGCCAAGCGCTTGGGGCGAACAGAATTTGCTCGCGACCGCGCCCGCATCATCCATTCCTTTGCACTTCGCCGCCTCGCCGCCAAGACGCAAGTCGCCGTCCCTTGGGCAACAGATTTTCCACGGACACGACTTTCCCATTCACTCGAGTGTGCGCAAGTGGGACGAGAGTTAGGTGCAGCGCTCGGTGCTGACCCTGATCTCATGGAAGGCGCATGTCTTGCCCATGACATTGGTCATCCACCATTTGGTCACAATGGTGAAGAGGCGCTTAATGAAGTCGCGCTCTCTTGTGGTGGTTTTGAAGGAAATGCCCAAAGCTTTCGTCTGCTGGTGAGGCTTGAAGCAAAGACAGTGGATGCCACTGGCAAATCAATCGGGCTGAACCTGACCCGCGCTTCACTCGATGCAGCAACAAAGTACCCATGGCCGCGCGCCGTTAATTCCCGAAAGTTTGGTGTTTACGACGATGATCAAGAGATCTTTGATTGGGTCCGCACAGGCGCGTCCATCGGAATTCAATCCTTTGAAGCGCAGATCATGGATTGGTCTGATGATGTCGCCTATTCGGTTCATGATTTTGAAGATGCACTTGTCTCAGGGCAAGTAAAACTTGGCGATCTCAGCAACGATCTCGGTGCAATCTTCGAATCCACGCAGGGGCTATTTCTCGCGGATTTAAGTCGTAGCGAACTCGAGGACGCGCTTGTTAATTTACAACAACTCTCGTGCTGGCCAGTTTCCTATGATGGCTCACACCGTGGCCTCGCTCGATTAAAGGACTTGGCTAGCCAATTAGTAGGTCGCTTCGCGCTGGCTGCAGAAAGTGAAACGAGGGAGAAATATGGCAATGACGATCTCACTCGTTATAACGCCCACTTACTCGTTCCCCGCCAACAACGCATTGAAGTAGCACTGCTCAAAGCGATCGCTACTTTCTATGTGCTCAACGCTGAATCATCGGTTAAGCGCTATGAAGATGAGCAGATTTTAATTAAGGAATTGGCAGCGGCTATTTTGAAAGATGCGCCAGCGACTTTGGAGTCATTCTTCCTTCAGGATTGGAATTTGGCCACCACCGATGCTGCGCGATTGCGCGTTGTTGTCGACCAGATTGCATCCCTCACTGACCCTGGCGCCATAGCTCTGCATGCCCGTCTGACTCGCTAATCTCGCCTTGCCTGCCAGCCTTTGACTAGAATGGGGGAGTGAACAACTCCTCAACGACCGGTGGTCGCATTCGCGACGAGGATGTTGCCTATGTTCGCGATCATTCGCCGATCGATGATGTTGTGGGCGATTACGTTCAACTTAAGGGCGCAGGCGGTGGCCAGAAAAAAGGCCTCTGTCCGTTCCATGATGAGAAGAGCCCGTCATTTCACGTAACGCCTTCTAAGGGATACTTCCATTGCTTTGGCTGCCAAGTCGGTGGCGATGTCATCGCCTTCTTAATGAAACTCGAACATCTCACCTTTATGGAGACCGTTGAGCGGCTCGCCGATCGGATCGGCTACACCCTGCGCTATGACGGCACAGGCGCCGCACCAAGTTCCGGGGTCAATCGCTCTCGTTTGGTCGCAGCAAATACAGCTGCAGCCACTTTCTATCAAGAACAACTCGGACTTCCCGGCCCTGCCCAAGTGGGCCGCGAATTTCTCACTGGTCGAGGATTTGATAAGACATCGGCCGAGCACTTCGGAGTTGGTTATGCCCCGGATGAATGGGATGCGCTCTACAAGCATCTGAAGTCGGCCGGCTTCACCGATAACGAATTGGCACTTGCTGGTCTGACTAAAGAGGGTTCGCGCGGCCCTATTGATCGTTTCCGCAACCGCTTAATCTGGCCGATCAAAGATATCTCTGGCGATGTCGTGGGATTCGGCGCTCGCAAATTAGCGAGTGATGAGAAAGATACTGGACCAAAATATCTCAACACTGCCGAGACTCCGCTCTACAAGAAGTCACAGATTCTCTATGGACTCGATCTGGCAAAGAAAGATATCGCCAAGAAGCGCCAAGTCGTTATCGTTGAGGGCTACACGGATGTCATGGCCGCACATTTATCTGGAATTACAACGGCAGTAGCTACCTGCGGAACTGCTTTTGGTGATGACCATATTCGAGTCATTCGCCGCCTCTTAATGGATGACGACGCCTTCCGTGGCGAAGTGATCTTCACTTTCGATGGCGATGCCGCTGGGCAGAAGGCCGCCCTTCGGGCATTTGGCGATGACCAAAAATTTGTCGCACAGACCTTCGTCGCCGTGGAACCCTCCGGTATGGATCCATGCGAGCTTCGACAAGCTCAGGGCGATGTTGCAGTGCGAGATCTCATTGCTCGCCGCGTTCCACTCTTTGAATTCGCGATTAAGAGTGAGATCGCGAAATACGATATTAATACTGCTGAAGGTCGCGTTTCGGCGCTCAATGAAGTAGCGCCACTCATTAGTAAAATTCGTGATGCATCGCTTCGTCCAGAATATGCCCGACTCGTAGCGGGTTGGCTAGGTATGGATACCGATATCGTCACACAGGCCATTAAGCGAACGTCGCGAAACTCATCGTCCTCTCAATCGCAGCAGCAAGTTGCAGGCCCTGCAACCGGTCAACCAGAAGTCAATCTTCGCGATCCCATGCTGATGCTAGAACGCGAAGTCTTAAAGATTCGCTTGCAGATGCCAGAGATGGCCGCTGAATGGCTCAACTTAGAGAAGAATGCCTTTACCTACTGGGCCTACCATCAGTTGCGACTAGAGATTGATGCCGCACCTAGCGCTGATATTTCGGCACTTATTGCTCAAAGTCAGAGCGAAGATATCCAGGCGCTTATCACCGAGTTAACGGTCGAACCTATTCGCACTGACCGCGAAGTCTCTGCCACCTACATCGCAAGCGTCTATTCACGGTTGCGGGAAGTAGCGTTGTCGCGGTCGATCGCCGAAATTAAGTCCCATCTTCAACGCCTGAATCCAGTGGAGAATGAGGCGCAATATGGCGAGACTTTCGCCGCCCTGGTCGCCATGGAGGCCGAACGCCGTCGTCAGAAAGAGGTCGGGGTCGGCACGGACTAGCACGGACTAGCACCGACTAGCACGGAATAGGGATTTTGCCCCCTTGGCCGAAAAGGCTAAACTACGGGGGTGAAAGGCCAAAAGCCCTCACATATCCTTAAGCGGCGGAAGCTGACCTAAGGAAGCGTTTTCCCTCATAGCTCAATTGGCAGAGCAGCCGACTGTTAATCGGCAGGTTCTTGGTTCGAGTCCAAGTGAGGGAGCCACTGGCTCCCTTGGTAAAGCAAGTACAGCAAGTACCACCCATAAAATGTAGTCCCAGATTCACCTAGGGAAAGTAAGGCGCCCACATGGCCACAACTTCACCAATCAGTCGCTCATGGAAGCAGATGAGTATCCCGGCAAACATTTTGCGGCTCTGGCTCGGAATTACTTGGATCTATGCTGGTTGGAACAAGGCGACTGATAGCGGCTTCCTTAATCAAGCATCGCCTCATTACATCGGCGCGCAGCTCGATAGTTATCTTCCTACTTCACCCATCGCATTTTTCCTGCGCCACCTCATCGAACACGCTACTTTAATCGGTTGGGTAACGCTGCTGGGTGAATTCGCGATTGGCTTTGCTCTCCTAGCTGGCGTTGCGATGCAGTTGGCAGCACTCGGTGGCTTTGCCCTCTCACTCACATTTTGGCTCTCCTCGACCTGGAGCGTGAAGCCATACTTCCTTGGTAGCGATACCGCTTATATGGCGATGTGGTTGGCACTCTTCTTCGCCATTCGTCAAAGCAGCAAGGGACGTAAGAGCGATGCTCTTATTCCTAATCTCTCCGACCGTCGCGAAGTAGTACGACTTGCAGGCGTTGCTGCGCTCGCAGTTGCTGGCGCATTTCTTGGAAGTAAATTCCGAGCAAAAAATCCCACACCTGAAGCAGGTGCTGCGATCACAACTGTGTCTGCCCTTCCAGTCGGGGGAGTCTTTAAATTCGTGGCTGCTGATGGTCAGCCCGCCATCCTCTTCCGTACCAAAGCGGGAGTATTTGCTTATTCACGGATCTGCACTCATCAGGGCTGCACCGTTGATTACAACGCATCGGGCAATACCCTCCAATGCCCATGCCACGGAGCGCAATTCGATCCCACCGCTGGCGCGAAAGTCATCGGCGGACCAGCACCTCGCCCGCTTGCCAGCATCAAAG
>CAIQXR010000234.1 GCA_903875815.1 uncultured Actinomycetes bacterium | reverse complement strand
GCCGTCTGTTCAGCTGCTGGATGATCGAGTGCACAAACTACTTCAACGTATTGACCATTTAAAAGCGGTGCAGTGAAGTTGCGAGTGCCAAATCGGGGGTGAATCCCACCATCAACGAATGCGGTGCCAATTAGTGAGCCGATTCGTTGCACGGTATCCGAGATTTGTTCATGAGAAGCGACGTATGAGACGTGGTCTAAGCGCATAGGGAAATAATGCCGTATTCCAAGGGGTGCTTTTGACCAACTTCTACTTCAGTTGGAGCATGAGCCCTTCGACCGTAAGCAACGGAGCGGCATTTCGGGCCAGGTTTTCCCGACTTTCCATGATCGCTTGCAGTTTGGCGACCGTCGCCACTGATTCATGTCGGGCGGCAAGGTCAGTAATTACTTGCGTCATGTCATTGTTAATGAGCTCACCCTTTTCGCCAGACTGGGTTAGCAAGACATCGCGGTACAAAGTGGCGATATCTAGCAGCACTCGATCAAGGTAGTCACGCACCATTCGCGTCGTTCTCGACTTCTGGTCTTTTTCTATTTCTTTGATTGCTTTGGTATTACTCGACGAGATTTTGGTTGTTTGAGTCCCCCAGGCATCTTTCATGGCTTGAATCTCGCGTTCATTTCGGATTTCGGCTTCGGACTCGGCTTCTGCTTTTGCGGATTCAACTAATTTTTGTGCGGCAGTGAACGCGGAAGCAATGTCTCGGACAGAAGCAACGGTTTTCAAAATGTCTTCGCGGGAGCTGCGAGCAGACTCATGGGTGGCTAAATATCGAGCACGTCCAATATGTCCTTGGGAAGCTGAGGAAGCGAAGTGAGCCATGCTTGGCGAAACACCTTCTCGTGTAAGCAATTCTGCTACTGCGGTAACAGATGGGGTGCGAAGAAGAAGAGAACGTGTACGACTCCGAATTGTTGGGAGTACGTCGGTGGTCGATGGCGCACATAAGAGCCAAACTGTTTGTTGATTAGGTTCTTCAATCGCTTTAAGAAGCGCGTTAGCGGCAGACTCCGTCAGCCGATCAGCATCTTCCATAACCACAACACGGTAATTCGCCACCGAGGGCGACCAGGAAGCTCGTAAAACCAGCTCGCGGATCTCATCAATCTTGATGGATAGTCCCTCAGTGCTCATTACTTCAACATCCGCATGCGTACCGTTTTTTACGGTAACGCATTCGACACATGTGCCACAGCCGCCTGCTTCACACACTAGGGCAGCCGCAAAGGCGATTGCTGCGTTCGAGCGCCCCGACCCGGGAGGTCCGGTAAACAACCAAGCATGGGTCATCTCTTGAGATTCTGAAGTGTCACTCTTAGAGGCGTTTACTGCGCTCTTAAGCGTCGCAATAACACTTTCTTGATCAATCAAATCGTCAAAAACAGACATTTTTAGTTCTTGCTCTTTTTATTTACCTTGAGTTTAGAAATATGTCCGACTCGCTCAATAATCTGTTCGTGGATGGCTTCCTTAGATTGCGTTGCATCCACGACGAAAAAGCGATCCGGGTTTGTGTTGGCCAGATTGAGAAACTCTTGGCGAACACGCTCATGGAATGCCAACGGTTCTGATTCCAGCCGATCTTGTGACTGCAAACGACCTAGACCCACCGATGCTGGCACGTCAAGAATCACGGTTAGGACCGGCGTGAGGGATTCAGTCGCCCAGCGGGAGATGCGAGCTACTTCGGCTGGTTGAAGGACGCGACCAGCTCCCTGATAAGCAATCGAAGAGTCAAAGTAGCGATCAGTGATGACCACTTCACCACGTTCAAGCGCTGGGCGAATTAGCGCATAAACATGGTGGGCGCGATCTGCGGCATACATAAGTGCTTCGGCGCGAGGACTGATGGCGCCGGTCGCGTTATCCAGCAAAATCTTACGGAGTTGGTTTCCTAGAGGGGTTCCACCTGGTTCACGGGTGAGAAGAACAGTCTCACCGTTTTTTTCTAAATACTCCTTGAGAAGTGTTGTTTGCGTTGATTTTCCTGAACCTTCGCCACCTTCAAAGGAAATGAAAACGCCACTGTGTGTCGATTCGGTAGTGCCGCCAAGTTCGCCACGAAAAGCGGAGCGAATGTCAGACCAGAGAGAAACCGTTGGACGGTCGCGCATTTGCTTGTAAGAAATTATTCCTACAACCAAGCCAATAACACCCGCACCAAGCATGGTGAAGGCAGCTCCGTTGTAGGTAAGAACAATGTGACGAATGTGGAAGTGATGTTGGCCAATCGCGCCAGCAATAACCGGTGCAATAGCCAAAACCAAAACCAGGGCGATGCGAATAAGTGACTGAACAAAGGCAAAGGTACGGCCTCGGACTTCGTCTTCGACTTCCATCCCCAACATCGTGAAGCCAGACACCCATGAAACACCAGCAAATGCGCCAAGAAGCACCGTCAAAATAAGCGCAACAACGAGGTTGTTGATGAGCGAGAGAAGGATCAGAAAAAAGCTCGAAATTGCGAGCGCGGCACCAAATTGTCGGCGACGGGAGAACTGACCAAATATTTTTGGTCCGAGCGAAATTCCTAAGGCAAGTCCAGTAAAGATTGCACCAAAGAGAACGCCGTATGCGGCATCGCCCGCTTTGAGTTCTCCAACAAAAGTACGTGCCAACCCGATGACGGCACCCGCAGCGAAGAATGCTCCGAGCATTCCGAATATAAGTCCGCGGATCACCTTAGATTCATTAACGGAACGAAAGCCTTCGAGAAGTGATTTTCCGATATTTTGATTGACGGCCGCCGAGCTAGAAGCACCTTTAGGAATTTCACTCATTCGGTAAACGACATAAGCGGTGTAGAGGAACGAAATCGCATCAATATATAAACCAAGGTCTGCGGTGGATGCAAAGCGATGTGAAAAGACCTTACTGAGAGAACCGGCGAGAAGGGCTAGGAGAGAGAAGATGATTGCGGCTATTGGGGCTGTGCCGTAGCTAGCAAAGAGGGTGACTTGATTAGCTGATTCCAGCTTATTTTTTGGAACAAGGTTCGGTACCGACGCTTCTTTCGCGGGGGACCAGAAGAGTGTT
>CAIQXR010000233.1 GCA_903875815.1 uncultured Actinomycetes bacterium | reverse complement strand
GCGTAAACATTTTCTAGCGCAACCATGGCGCGTTCGCGCAATTGCGCTTCTTGGCGGGAATCAAAACCGAGCGCTGCGCGAATCAATCCGCCTTTCGCAAATTTGGTAGCACCGATCATCACATTCTCTAATACGGTGAGATCAGGAAAGAGTCCTACTCCTTGCAGAGTGCGAGCGATTCCGAGATCGATCAATTCATGCGGCTTTGGCCACGATCGGGCTTGGCCATTGATCGCGAATTTACCTTCACCTTGGACGACGCCCGAGATGGAGTTAAAGAGTGTGGTCTTTCCGGCGCCATTAGGGCCGATGATGCCTACGACTTCGCCCGGATGTAATTCCAGCGAGACTTTCGATAACGCAGCGAGCCCACCAAAGTGGATGCTCAGATCCTCAATTGCGAGGAGCGTGTTCGGCGTTGAAGTCACCCGTAGATTCTAGGCACGCGAGAGGCGATTCGTGTGACTATTTCATAATTAATTGTGCCCGCTGCCTGCGCCCATTCATCAATCGAGTAGCCATGGGGACCAAAGATCTCGACCTCATCCCCTACCTGTGCAGTGCTCTGCGGGCCAAGATCAACGACAAATTGATCCATCGAAACTCGACCAATGATTGGTACGCGCTTTCCATCATGTGAAACACCCGCGGCAGATGTTGTTTGGCGAGCAATGCCATCGGAATATCCCATGGTGACAATGCCCAAAATTGTTGCCTGGGTTGTAAGGCCTACTCCCCCATAGCCCACCGGAGTTCCGGCCGGCACGTGCTTTACTGAAGTGAGATTGGAGTAGAGCGACATTGCAGGAGTGAGTCCTAACTTCTCCGAACTTCCCATGTGGGCAAGGTCTGGAGTCAGGCCATACATGGCAATGCCGAGTCGCACCATTGAGCGGTGCGCAGAACTATGTGCAATCGTCGCTGCTGAATTAGAGAGGTGAATGACTTCGGGTGAAATCCCCACACTCGATAGTTTGGCGAGGGCGTCATCAAACGCTGCAATCTGCTGATGAGTTTCAGGGCGCTCGGGTTCATCGGCGCGAGCAAAGTGCGTCCAGAAGCCACGGTATTCAAGATCGTAAGAATGAATATCTTCAAGGAAGCTATCGAAACTTTCGGATGTGAAACCGCCGCGGCCCATGCCAGAATCTAATTCGATATGAACAACCGGGCGCTTGCCGACTGCTTTGCCAGCATCAGAAATCACGCGCGCAGCCTCGGAGCTCGCAATCGAGAGCTCAATATTTTCAGTTACGGCCCGCTTGAAATCTTGGTTGATGGGAGTGAGCCAAGCGATGATCGGGGCATTGATACCTGCTGCGCGAAGATCAAAAGCCTCTTCGAGCAAAGCCACTCCAAGATACTTGGCACCTGCCGCTAGCGCAGTCTTTGCTACCGGAACTAATCCGTGTCCATACGCATCGGCTTTAACGACAGCGAGAAAATCGCCAGCCACGCCTCGCATCAGGTGCTTGATGTTGGCGGCAATAGCATCGAGATTTACTCGGACTTCGGCGCGATTATGTTCTCTCATTTCTCCTCCACAATCACCATGGCCGATGCAATGCCAGCATCGTGCGAGAGCGTGAGATGCACAGTCTTATCCTTCAAGCGCTCTGCCATCTCGCCAGTAAAAGCAAAATATGGCTTACCCGTTGACTCGCTCTTCACTTCAACATGCTGCCAATTAAAAGCTGCTTTCGCATTGAGCGCCTTTGCTAGCGCCTCTTTTGCAG
>CAIQXR010000232.1 GCA_903875815.1 uncultured Actinomycetes bacterium | reverse complement strand
GGCATCACCACTCTCTTTGTTACACATGATCAAGAAGAGGCAATGGCGATCGCCGATCGCGTAGGAGTAATGAATCACGGACGGTTAGAGCAGATTGATAAGCCAATCGCTCTCTATAACAAGCCGGCTACACCATTTGTGGCAAGCTTTGTTGGCCTTGCAAATAGAATTCCTGCCGAAGTAACCGCTAAGGGTAAAGCACGTGTGCTAAATCAAAAGGTGGAAATTTCTTCGACTGCCGAAGAGTTCGCGGAGGGTGAGAAGATTAATATCATCGTCCGGCCAGAGTCCTTGGAGCTTTCATCTGAGTCAGATCCAGATGCGGTACGCGGAATTGTCGCCCTCAAGTCCTTCCTTGGTCCACTCACAAAGGTTGGCGTGGCCGTAGAGGGTGCACCACTTATTCATTTGAACATTGCCAGCAAAGATGTTCGAAAGTTGGAGATTGGCGATGCAATCGCCTTTAAAATTTCGGCTGATGAAGTAATGGCTGAACGTGTCAACATCGCGTAAGTCGCGCATTCTCCGTGGAGAACCCAACGAACATGGTTGGGTCAATCTCAATACTGGGGATGGCGAAGAGCTCCTTGGAAGTGCTCCAGGCAGTGATGTGAAACCAATTCTCTCTCTTATTCACATCTCAGATTTACATATTTGCGATGCCCAGTCACCTGCACGAGTTGAATTGATGGATCGCTTTGCCGACCCTCATAATCCGATATCTGAGATGGTGGAATTTGTAGGCGCCTACCGCGCGCAGGAGATTCTTACCACCCAGACGTTGGAATCAATGGTGAGAACAATTAATGCTATCGATAGTGGCCTACACTCGGACCGCCCGATTGATTTCGTCGTTGCAACTGGTGATGTGACAGATAACGCACAATCAAACGAATTATCTTGGTACCTCACACTGATGGATGGTGGCGAAGTTCATCCAGATAGCGGTGAAACCGATCAGTGGGAGGGCGTTGCGTCTCGCGATGCAAGCAACTATGACCGCTCATATTGGAATCCAGAGGGAACTCCCGAGGGTTGTGAGGATGACTATCCGCGATCACTCTACGGATTTCCTACGGTACCGGGTTTAACCGATGCGGTACGTGCACCATTTAAAGCAACGGGACTCAAACATAATTGGCTTGCCACACATGGCAATCATGACGCTCTACTACAGGGCACCGTACCCAGCGATGATTATCTTCACGGTGTGGCAACGGGAGATCAACGTTTAACTGCCTTAGCGCCAGATATAGATTTAACTCAAGTATTTGGTGGTTGGACGATGGTTGGCCCAGCTGGATACGCCAATCCAGCTGGTGGCACTTTCCGATCACAGACTGCAGATTCCCGTCGTCGTTTTAATGCGCCATCTGATTGGGCAAATATCCACCTCTCCTGTGGTCACGAAGAGCACGAGGGCCATGGGTTGACACGAGAGAATGCTGAACGCGGCACGAAGTATTGGTATCGCGACTTTGATAGCGTCCGAGTCATCTCACTCGATACCGTCAATCTCAATGGTGGGTGGCAGGGTTCGTTGGATGAGACCCAATTTAATTGGTTAAAGAAGATATTGGCTGAAACTTCAGCGAAGTATGTAATTCTTACATCTCACCACCCACTTCACTCACTCTTCAACACATACGCTCCGGCTGGAGCCGATCGACGTATTGATAAGGAT
>CAIQXR010000231.1 GCA_903875815.1 uncultured Actinomycetes bacterium | reverse complement strand
GACGAATACGTTGTTGAGGCTTCAGTCGGCCATATCCGCGACTTACCTCAGCGCGCTGCCGATATCCCTAAGGAATATAAGGGAATTGCTTGGGCCAAAGAGGGCGTCAATATCGAGGAGGGCTTCGAGCCGCTCTATGTGATCAACCCTGATAAGCGCGCCAAAGTCAATGAACTCAAGGCGTTGATGAAAGATGCCGACGAGCTCATTCTGGCTACCGATGAAGACCGCGAAGGCGAAGCGATCGCTTGGCATTTAATTGAAGTACTGCGCCCGAAGATTCCGATCCGCCGGATGGTCTTCCATGAAATTACCAAAGAAGCGATTCAAAAAGCCGCTGAGGAGACCCGCGATCTCGACTATCGCCTAGTGGATGCGCAAGAAACTCGCCGCGTTCTCGATCGCCTCTATGGATATCGCCTTTCACCAGTTTTATGGAAGAAAGTTATGCCGCGTATTTCAGCCGGTCGCGTGCAATCTGTTGCTACCCGATTGATTGTCGAACGCGAACGCGAACGTATGGCATTTATTTCATCATCTTGGTGGGTTCTCTCTGCCACCTGTGAAGCAGGATTTACTGCGCGGCTTTTGTCACTCGATGGCAAGCGCGTTGCTGCGACCAATGATTTTGATTCCAATGGCGGACTTAAAGAAAAATCTATTTCCAATATTTTGTTATTAGATGAAGCGGGCGCCAAAGAACTCGTCCAAAATCTCTCCGGTAAGAATTTGGTTGTTAAATCCACCGAAGAATCACCGCGCACCGAACGACCTAAGGCGCCGTTTACGACATCGACGATGCAACAAGATGCCGGATCGAGACTTGGTTGGGGATCCCAACTCACGATGCGAGTTGCCCAGCGCTTATACGAAAACGGTTACATCACTTATATGCGTACCGATTCGGTGACGCTCTCACAATCTGCGATTCAAGCAGCGCGTGCATCCGCCAAAGCTTTATATGGCGCCGAGTATGTGCCGTCGAGTCCACGTATTTACGAAGGCAAGAGCAAGAATGCACAAGAAGCGCACGAAGCCATTCGTCCTGCTGGCGATACTTTCCGCACACCTGGCGAATTAGCACCAGAACTTTCGCGCGATGAATTCGCACTTTACGATCTGATTTGGAAGCGCACCATCGCATCCCAAATGGCTGATGCCAAGAAGATGCAGATGCGCGTCGACTTCGATGTCACCACCAAGTCAGGTCAGGACGCTATTTTCCGCGCCAATGGCTCGGTCATTACCTTCGCTGGTTTCTTGGCTGCCTATGACGATATTCCCGATGAATCAGCTCCTGAGAAAGATGATGATTCCAAGCGCCTTCCCGCGATGAGTGTTGGCCAAGAGATAAAAGTCAGCGCCTATGACTGTGAAGGCCACGACACTAAGCCACCTGCCCGTTATACCGAACCCACACTTGTAAAAAAGTTAGAAGAGCTAGGGATTGGCCGACCCTCTACCTTTGCATCGATCATGTCGACGATTCAAGATCGTGGATATGTTGTAAAGCGCGGCCGTGCGATGGTTCCCACCTTCCTGGCATTCTCTGTCACTGGTCTACTTGAACAACACTTCGGCAAGTTGGTGGATTACGAATTCACTGCTTCTATGGAAGAAGATCTCGATCGCATTGCCAATGGCGAAGAAGATCGCGAAGCGTGGCTGACTCGATTCTTCTTTGGCACTGAAGGCAATCCAGGACTTGAAGCACTCGCCGCGGATCTCGGCGTAATTGACGCGCAACAGATCAACACCATGAAGATGGGTGAGGATATTGAAATCCGCGTCGGCCGGTTTGGT
>CAIQXR010000230.1 GCA_903875815.1 uncultured Actinomycetes bacterium | reverse complement strand
GGCAACGATAGTGGTGCCGCAAATGACCTGCACTTAATTGGTTGCGCACAACGCGAATTAGGAAATTATGTTTCAGCGCTGGAATCATTCCAAGAGGCGCGGGCACTCTTTAAGAAACTTAAAGAAGTCATCAACGTCGCCCGATGCGATCAGAAAATTGCGCATTGCTTGACGGCAATTAACGATGGCGAAGGTGCGCTCGCAGCAGCACAAAAATCGTTAGATGTCTTTGCTACTGCTCACGATCACTACCGCGAGACTTATTCACTGCTTGAACTCGGCAAAGCTCAGATTTTGATTGGTAAATACGATGATGGGTTGGCTTCGTTAGAACGCGTTCTTGAGATTGCTACGGATGCCGAGCCACGCGACTTCGAATTCATTGTCGAGATCGAAAATCGCATCGCCGACGTGCTTCGCAAACTTCACCGAGATACCGAAGCCGATGAGATCACGCGTCGCCTTGCTGCAGTTTCAGAGATTTTGGGCGAGGACTCCGAGCCAGAAGATCTCGACGAATAACTAATATTTAGTTAGTAAATTAAATAGTTAGTTATTGAGGTGCTGCATCGCCCAGGCATACATAGCGATGGCACCGGCTGCTGAGGCATTCATCGATCGAGTCGATCCATATTGAGCAATCGCAAGTACTTTCTCGCACACAGCTGTCGCTTCATCAGACATGCCAGCGCCTTCTTGGCCAAAAAAGAGCACACACTTCTCGGGCAGAGCTGTGGTCTCTAATTGAGTTGAGATGGGCAAGTTATCGATACCGATAATCGGCGTCTCATTCTCTTTGCACCATTGGGCAAAGTCAGCGACGGTCGGATGATGAAGAACATGCAAATATTTGTCGGTCACCATCGCACCGCGCTTATTCCAGTCGCGTTTTCCGACGATATGGACATAGGAAACGTTGAAAGCATTTGCAGTGCGAACAACTGATCCAATATTGAGATCATGTTGCCAATTTTCAATAGCGATCTGGAGCTTGTGGCGTTTGGTATCTAAATCGGCAACGATCGCCGAGACTTTCCAATAGCGATAATGGTCCAAAACATTTCGCCGATCACCGCCTGCGAGAAGTTCTGGATCGTAAAAATCTTCAGTCGGCCAGGGCTCGGGATGTGGCCCCACTCCAACGACTGGATAGAATTCACCAGGCCCAATTTCAGCGGGCGTAATTGGTGGTTGGGCTTCGGTGCTCACGCCGTAACTCTAGGGGATAGATGAAGAAAAATAATTGGCTCCCGGCCTATATCGCACTCGGCATCGTCTGGGGCTGTTCTTTCATCTTCATTAAATTGGGATTGGAATTCTTAACACCATTTGGCGTCGCCTTTGGCCGCTGTGCACTTGGTGCGCTGGCGCTAGCCGTTATCGCCAGAATTCGTAAAGTTGCTTTGCCACGCGAACGATCTACTTGGCTCAAACTCTGGATCGTTTCACTTCTCCTGAATGTTCTCCCTGGCATTCTCTTTGCTTATGCCGAAGTGCGCGTTACATCGGTTGTTGCGGGAATCATCAATGCGGCCACGCCACTTGCTACCCTCATTGTTATTTTGATTGCTTTTCAGGAAGAGCGCCCTCGAAGTTTCCAGATTGTTGGCTTGCTCTGTGGCGCACTCGGAGTTCTTACCGTGTTGGGCTTTTGGCGGGGGATTGGCCACAACTCATTGATCGGTGAACTCGCATTGCTGCTGGCAGTTTCTTGTTATGGACTCTCTTTTCCGATCATCAAGAAGTTTGTTCTACCGCTCGGACTAAAACCAGAGGCGATGGCCACAACGCAATTAACATGCGCCGCCGTTACCTTGCTTCCGCTCTATCTCTATCACGGCATCGCTAATGATCAATATAAATTGGGACCAATCGCAGCAATGTTGGCACTGGGAGTATTTGGATCAGGAATTGCCTATATTTGGAATTTTCAAATCATCGCAGCAGCTGGTTCATCGATCGCGAGCAGCGTGACCTATCTAACTCCGCTGGTAGCAGTTGTCGTGGGTTGGATCTTTCTTTCTGAGAAAGTGGTGTGGAATCAGCCCATCGGCGCGCTCTTGGTCGTATTAGGCGCAGCAATCTCGCAAAACCGCTTCCGCAGGGCATAATTCACCCGTGTTGAAAAGTCGATCACTCTCATTGCTAGCAATAGCTGGAATTTTGATGACCGCACTTTTCACAGGTATCACACCAGCAAATGCAACCGCTCTCCATACCCTTCATGTGCCACCATCATTTTTGAAGTTTGCGCACTCGGCTTCACTCTCTCACGCCGGCATCATTTTGATGAATCCAGAGAATAATCAAGTACTTTTCTCTAGCGGTTCAGATGTCGAGCGCGCGCCCGCATCAGTTCTTAAATTAGTTTCTATGACAACAGCTATAGAAACGCTCGGCGCCGATAAAGTTTTTCATACCGGCATTTATGAAAACGCTGATTCCACCAAGACAAATACCTTTGTGTTAGTGGGCCAGAGCGATCCTTGGATTACTACCGATGCGCACTCAGCGAAGAAGTACCACCGGGCTTTTTCACCAGATTTGATCAACGCAGTTCTCAAAGCCCATCCAGGTCTGGTCGACATGACGCTGGAATATCAAGGCGTCTATACCAGTGACATCACCGAGCTCACTAAATTCTTCAAAAACATTCACTTCACCCTTCAGCCACTCACCTCCGCAGCCATGGCAGAGTCAGAGAAAGGCGCTGCGATTGCAACCATCGATTCTCCGACAGTGGGCGATATCGCGATCTTCACTTTATTGTGGAGCGATAACACTTTGGCTGATCGTTTGGCGCGAATCTCTGCCTATCAATTAGGCCTCACAACAAGCACCGACGGAGTGCAGAAGGTCTTTGAAAAGACGTTGGGGGATCTCGGCGTCGATTACACCGGCCTCGCTGTTCAAGATGGTAATGGCCTCTCACACGACACTCGTATCAAGGCCAGCACCATTGCTGAATTGCTCCTCAAAATTAAAGAGCGACCAGAACTTCAAGTTATTTATAACGGCCTCCCACTTGCCGGTAAAACTGGCACCTTAAAGGATCGCTTTACTAAAGATGCTCCCAAAGCTGTCGGTCTAGTGAAAGCAAAGACTGGCTGGATTAACACCACTGTCTCACTCGCTGGCTTTGTCGATGTGGGTGATCAGCAATATATCTTTACCGTGATTCAAGATCATGTGAAAAATAATGAATTTCTTCGCCAGAAAACTCGCGAAACAATCGACAAGATGCTTGCCACCATTGCTCGCCCGAAGAGTGCCTAACTCATGAAGAGATTATCGCCTTATTTAGCGCTGATGAAGTTGCGTGTTGTCGAGCTACTTCTCGTAACAACTCTGCCAGCGCTCTTTCTTGCCACAAAGACGATTCACAAATCAGCAGTGCCATCACTGGGGCTCACGATTGCCACTCTCATCGGCGGCACTTTGGCAGCCGGCGCATCCAATGCCTTCAATATGATTATCGAAGTCGATTCTGATCGACTTATGGATCGCACTTCCAAGCGACCGCTCGTCACCGGTGAAGTCAGCGAGAATGCGGCATTTATTTTTGCATCAGCGTTAACCATCGCATCACTTGTGATCTTCTCCATCTTTACAACTTTGTGGGCAACGATTCTCACTGCAGCAGCGATCGTCTTCTACGTCCTGCTGTACACCATCGGTCTCAAGCGTCGCACTTCTCAAAATATTGTCTGGGGTGGAATTGCTGGCTGCATGCCCGTAATTATTGGCTGGGCTGCAGTAACCAATTCACTCTCCTGGACGGCATGGTTCTTCTTTATTCTGATCTTCTTCTGGACGCCGCCACATTTCTGGGCGTTGGCCATCAAGTACAAAGATGATTACGCCGCTGCTGGAATTCCGATGTTGCCAGTTGTGGCATCCATCAAATCTGTACAGCGCCAAATGTGGCTCCACACAGTGGGAATGATTGCTTTCTCATTTGCGGTACTTGCCAGCGCTCACCTGCCTTGGTGGAGTTGGGTTATCACCGCACTTCTCGGCGCGGGCTTTATCGTGCAATTACTGAAGATCGACGGCCCCGATGGCAATAGAGCTGCTGCCAAACTCTTCCAGTGGTCCATTACTTACTTGAGTACGTATTCGCTCCTGCTTATTGCAGGCGCACTACTTATTAAATAGAACTACTTAAGCGCTTCTTCGAAGTCGCGCATTAAATCATCAGGATGTTCAAGTCCGACCGAGAAACGAACAACAGAATCATTGATTCCTAGTTCTGCGCGTAGTTCTGGCGTCAGTCGGCGATGTGTAGTGGATGCAGGATGAGTAATGAGTGATTTGGAATCGGCCAAGTTATTGGAGATATCAATAACAGCTAACTTGTTCATCATCGCAAAGAGTTCAGTTGACGGGCCGTTATATTCAAAACTAATTGTCGTTCCACCGCCGAGCATCTGCTTCTGCACGATTGCATAGTCAGGATGGCTCTTCAAGCCTGGGTAGTTAACGGATTTAATCTTTGGCTGGGTCCGCAGGAATTCAGCGAGCTTTTGCGCACTGGAATTCATGCGCTCTACGCGCATGGAGAGCGTCTCGAGTGATTTCACTAATACCCAGGCATTAAATGCGCTCATAGATGGACCAGTGTGGCGAATGAATTGGCTGAGATATTTCTCTTTATATTCGGCGCTTCCCAAAATTGCACCACCGAGTACGCGACCTTGGCCATCAATATGTTTTGTTGCTGAATACATAACGACATCTGCGCCGTGTTGAAGTGGCTTCTGAAGCACCGGTGAGCTCATTACGTTATCGACGATGACAGTTGCCCCAACTTTATGGGCTAAGTCAGAGACCATCCGAAGATCTGTAACTTCAAGCATGGGGTTGGAAGGTGTTTCGATGAAGACAATTTTGGTTGGCTTATTGAGCGCCTTTGCCCATACTTCTGGGTCATTACCGCGAACGAATTCAACGGTGACGCCCCACTTAGGGAGAATTTCATTGAGGACGACATAACAGGAACTAAACATTGCTGCTGCAGCCACGATGTGATCGCCGGCTTGGACCATGCAAGCAACGGAGGCAAACATTGCGGACATTCCCGAACCAGTAGCGGTGCAAAATTCGGCGCCTTCAATGGCGGCCAAGCGATTTTCAAACATCGCAACGGTGGGGTTTCCGAACCGGCTATAAAGGAAGTGGTCGGTCTCATCGGCGAACGAACTCACCGCTTCTTCGGCGCTGGTGTAGGTAAAACCACTATTGAGATAGAGCGCTTCACTGGTCTCACCGAAACCAGAGCGAGCCAATCCTGAACGAACACTGAGAGTGTCGGGATGTAATTGCCACGAAGGACCGGTCTCACCGGCGCGAGGTTGATATCCCCAAGGGCGCTCTTGCTTGCTCATTTCCCAAGTCTAAAGGCTAAGGTGGGCAGGTGAATAACGCTCAAAATCTAGCAATCAGCGCATCGGACCTTTCCAAGAGTTATGGCGAGCGAAAAGCCCTAGCCCACGCAAATTTTGAAGTCCCTCGTGGCTCGATCTGTGGCTTCGTTGGGCCGAATGGTTCCGGTAAGACCACCACCATTCGCATGCTCTTAGGCCTCATCCAACCAACCGGCGGAAGCGCCACAGTGTTGGGGGAGAAGATCTCCGAGCCAGAGAAATACCTTTCACGTGTAGGCGCCCTCATTGAAGGCCCAGCTTTCTATCCAGCTTTAAGCGGCGCCGAGAATCTTCGCGTCCTTGCCGAGCTCGGTGGTTTTCCAAAAGAGCGCGTAAATATTTTGCTCGAAAAAGTAGGGCTAGCCGATCGCGGCGCTTCTAAATTTAAAACCTATTCCCTGGGAATGAAGCAACGTTTGGGAATTGCCGCAGCACTTCTTCCTGATCCAGATTTACTTATTTTAGATGAACCCACCAATGGCCTTGATCCTTCAGGAATTCAAGAAGTTCGCGAATTAATTCGCGACTTGGCGCGCGAAGGTAAGACCGTCTTTGTCTCCTCTCATATTCTCTCCGAACTAGAGATGATCTGCGAATATGTAGTCATGCTTCGCTTAGGCGAAGTTCTCTACGCCGGACGTACTGATGCACTTCTCTCCAAACAATCCCCAATGATTATGGCAACACCTGAATATGAAGTTGATCTTTCTCGACTTGCAGAGATTGCCGAAAAGAATGGTTACACAGCGCGGAGCGAAGATGGCAATCTAGCCATTAGCGCGCCACCGGAGTGGAGCCCGGTGCTCAACCGACTCGCATTTGAAGCAGGCATCACGCTCTCTGCGATAACCGCAGTTCGCCCAACATTAGAAGAGACCTTCTTTGAATTGACTGGAGATAACGAATGATCCGCGTCGTTTTAGCTGAATTTCGGAAGTTGCGTCGCCCCACCCTCGTGCTCTCTACGTTGGCAACAGTTACGGCGCTCACTGGACTTTTCACTTCATTGGTTTTTCTCCGCGCTGGATCAGGTGGAAATACGCGACGCGGTGAGAGCATTTCGCCTCACGAACTCAGCCAAGTAACTGGCTTGGTCTATGGCTTCAAATTGGTTTCGTTCCTGCTCGGAATCGTTGCGCTCTGTATTTTTGCATCACAGACTGCCCAGGAGTACACCTACGGCACGCTTCGCAATCTCTTAGTTCGCCAACCTTCGCGAATGAAAATCTTGGTAGGCAAGTTAATCTCGATGAAAATCTTTGCCCTCATATTGGTTATCTTCTCTGGGTCAATCAGCATCGCACTCTCATATGCCCTCGCCGGTCACGCAAAAGTGGATACCAGTGCTTGGAGCAATGGCGGATCACTTCTCATCCACACCGTGATCAACGTCTTCATCGCCACCGTTCTCTACGGAATTGTGGGAATGATTTTGGGGTTGCTCCTTCGCTCGCCCATCTCTGCAATTTCTGTGGGAGTAATTTGGATGCTCATCATCGAATCGATTCTTGGCGCAGCTCTCCCCGAGAGTTCTAAGTGGTTGCCTGGGCAGAATTTCTCCAACATCGCCGAAGGCGGCACCATTAATCTCACCTACCTCCATTCACTCGTGCTGGCATTGAGTTATGTCATTGTGGCTGGTGCGATTGTGGCAACGCTCTTTAAGCGCAGGGATGTAGCGAACTAACGGCATAGTTACGACTCGATCGCCGCGAATTCGCTGAGATCAAAGGTTTTTGCAGGCTCACGCTTTATCCTTAGGTATTCCCTTCCCCGGGCAAGTGATAGCGAGAGTCCTAATGAAAATGAGCATGAGAAGTCGCCATCTGCGAACCTCCATCGCCCTCATTAGCGCAATTTCAATGGCCGGCGTTGCAACTACGCCATCAGCATTCGCCAAGACTCCTAAGCCCACCCAAGCCCAGATTGATGCAGCAAAGGCGGAAGAGGCTGCCAAAGCAGCTGCTGCCAATGCAGCGCAACAGAAACTTAATCAAGCGACGCAAACTCTCAATCAATTGATTGCCGTGGCTAATGCTGCGACTGCAAAATATGTTGCAGCCCAGAAGGCGTTAGCGATCGCAACTGCGCAAGCAAAAGCAGCAGCGCTCCACGCCCAACAAACTGCAGCTGCGGTATCCGCAGCAAATGTCACCATTGGCAAGATGGCAGCGAATGCTTACAAGATGGGTTCGG
>CAIQXR010000229.1 GCA_903875815.1 uncultured Actinomycetes bacterium | reverse complement strand
TGCACCTACTGCACGGGCAACTTCCTGACCGTTGCCATCCAAGATGATGGTGGTAGGAGTTGATCGAATATCGAGACGACGGACGAGTTCGAGATGGGACTCGGCATCGATATCGATATGGGCGACATCGGCCATCGGCTCGGTGATATCGGCGAGCAGGGTGCGGGTGGCCCGACAGGGGGTGCAGAAAGCTGAGGAGAACTGCAGCAGTGTGACGCGCTTTCCTAGCGGGGCACCGATCTCGGCCTCGGTCACCAAGGGCGTGAAATCAGCCTTTTTCGCCGTTATTCGGCCCCGAGAGGCGCGATGCCAGAACCCATAACCACTGGCAGCAGCGATGGTGCCAGCCAGGATAAAAAGGTTTGGGGTGGAGATGCTCACGAGAGTATTCTTTCATCAATGGCCAGAATTCTCCTCCTCACTAACACTCTGGGCGCTAGCGCTGAAGTGTTACCGAGCCTTGGTCTGCTCCAGCATCAGGTGCGCATCCTTCCAGCCGAAGCATCAGTCTTAGTTGATGTCCCTGAAGTGGATTGCCTCTTCTTAGATGCCCGTCGCGATCTGCCATCAGCAAAGGCCCTCGCGCGACTCTTGACTTCTACTGGTGTTAATTGCCCGATCATTGTTATCTCCACTGAAGGTGCACTCTCTGCGATGAGCGCGGACTGGGGCGCCGACGATGTCATTCTCGATACTGCTGGACCTGCTGAAGTTGAAGCCCGTATTCGGTTAGCGATTGGCCGCATGGAGGCCGACCGCTTTGCTTCAGATCCATCTGCCCGTGAAATTCGCACCGGTGAAATTGTGATCGATGAGAGTTCTTACACCGCAAAAATTAAGGGCCGCGCCCTTGACCTGACTTTTAAAGAGTTTGAACTTATTAAATATTTAGCGCAGCACCCAGGTCGCGTCTTTACGCGCGCACAATTGCTGCAAGAGATCTGGGGCTATGACTACTTCGGTGGTACTCGAACCGTGGATGTTCACATCCGTCGCCTTCGCTCAAAGCTCGGCCCAGAATTTGAAGCAATCATAGGCACCGTTCGAAATGTTGGATACCGCTTCACTCTTCCTCATGGTGGAAAAGAAGCGCAACTCACCGAACGCATTTAAGTTTTAGGTAAGCAATGCGCACCATATTAAATTTCAAGCGATCACTTCTCGATCCGATTCCGCCCCAACCCACCAATCTCTTGATCCAGACTTTTCAGACTGGTATCGATAATGATGAGTGGCTGGCGCTCAACAATAAGATTTTTGCCCACCATCCTGATCAAGGCAATTGGGCGATGGCTGATTTAGAGAACCGTATGAAAGAGCCCTGGTTTGATCCAGAAGGTTTCTTCTTAGCAATTGAAAATATTGATGGCAGTGGCAAAAAAATTGTGGGCTTCTGCTGGACCAAGATTCACCACGACTTCACCAATAAAGATCCGATCGGTGAACTATATGTTTTGGGCGTTGATCCCGATGCCCATGGCAAAGGTTTGGGCAAAGCGCTGGCGCTAGCGGGTCTGCACTACTTGGCCGGCAAAGGGCTAAAGGAATCAATGTTGTATGTCGATGCCGATAACACCCAAGGCCGAGCGCTCTATAGCTCGCTCGGTTTCAATTAATAGCGATTAAGCCTTTACTAAATCTGCGCACAACGCTCTAAAGGCAGCGGTATGGGCATCAATATCTGTTTGGGTCGTATCCGGTGATACCAGCGCCATATTGTGGAATGGCGTAATGAGGAAACCATCGTTGAGTAGACGCAAGTGAATATATTGCTCGAGTTCGAAGTCGCCAGCATCGGCGGCCTCTTTACCAGTCTTGGGCGCAGTGGTCTGGAAGAGATATTCACCGCGCGCACCTAAGCGACTGCAATGCCAGGGCAAATTGAATTCTTTAATAGCGGTATCGACGCCATCGCACCATGCGTTGCCCAATGGAATCATCTTCGCAAAAGCTGCATCAGTAAGTACTTGAGTGAGCGTTGCTCGCATTGCAGCAAGGCTAAGAGCGTTACCAGCCAGAGTACTTCCGATGCCACCCGTATCGATGATCTCGCGCGAAGTCATCTCTTTAATGCGAGCAGCAACGTCGTGAGTCATGCCAAATGTTCCGGTGGGAAGGCCACCAGCGATTGCTTTACCAATCGTCAAAACATCGGGCTTGAGTCCGAGCTGCGCTGTCATGCCACCAGCGCCCGCTGAAATCGTATGCGTCTCATCGATAATCCAAATTGCGCCATATTTCTTGGCAAGTTCGCCGACTGCAACTAAGTAACCGTCATCCGGCAGAACAATACCGATATTGGTCATCGCTGGTTCCATCAAAATCGCAGCCACATCGCCATGCGCGAGTGCTTTCTCCATTGCAGAAAGATTGTTGAATTCCACAACGCGAGTGGTCTGATCTAGTGGTACTGGCGCACCGAGATTGCCTTCGCGCTTGATGGTATTGCCATCGCTATCGAGAGTTCCAAAAGTTTCATCGACCGAGCCGTGATAACACTTATCAATCACAATGACTTTGCTCTTGCCAGTAATAAGGCGGGCATAGCGAATGCTGTGGCGATTGGCATCGGTGGCAGTGACAGTGAATTGCCAGAGTGGGAGCCCGAAGCGACGAGTGAGTTCGCGGCCGACAGTCACGGCATCTTCGGTGGGAAGCATTGCAGTAAAGCCATGGTTCATCTGCTCGATAATGGCAGCC
>CAIQXR010000228.1 GCA_903875815.1 uncultured Actinomycetes bacterium | reverse complement strand
GTGGCGCTGCTGGCTGGATGCGCGCCAAGCCAGCAGTATCCCGGGGATAAAAAGAGCGGTACCTATTTCACTGCGCCGACCTCGTGGCACGTAATTTCACAACATGCGTTATCGCAATGGGAGTCGCATTCAACGGCCACTGGCGCAGCTGAGAGGCTTGCGGAAGTAGTGTGGCAAGAGGCTCTCACGCCCAGTGACACCATCACCGCTAAAAATGTTTACTCGCTTAAAACTCCATCTGCACCCATCGTCTTTGCCCGAGTGCGAACACTTTCGCTGGATGAAGTCAATGCCATTTCATACAACGAACTTCGAGACTCGATCTATCCGTTGACATCATGGCTGAGTGATGCGACATCCGCACCCAAGGATTTCACGCTCGTCGATGATCTCGAACGAGTCGAAAACGGTGCCCGCGGGGTTCAGACGATCTTCACAACAAGTGACAGTGCTGGAAATCCTGAGTATGTGAACCAAACTGCTCTGGTCTCTAATGATCGAAGCACGATCTACATCTTGCTGGTCAGATCCAGCAAAGCGGATTTTGATAAGTCCCAAAAATTGCTCGAAAAGATTGCTGATTCATTTACCGTAAGGGGTAATAAGTGAGCCAAACTTCTGCACGCCAGCCAGCCAGTCGACTTCGAGATACGGATCGGCCAGTCCGAGTACATCTGCCCCTTTTCGATCGACTCAAATTCCTCATACTTATCTCCCTCACTTTCCTCGTTCTAGTCTGGGCCGATTTAGCAGATGATCCGCTTCTTAGCTTTAGCGATGCCGTGACGCTAG
This sequence comes from uncultured Actinomycetes bacterium, assembly GCA_903875815.1. The sequence goes on along the minus strand of CAIQXR010000228.1, from coordinate 3,135 downwards.
CGAGCAAACATAGAATCTGGCTTCTTGTTCTGCTTGGTACCGAAGTTCTTCGACAAATTCACTTTGGCATGGCCGAATTGCTCGCTCCATATCATGGCTTCTGGCAACGCTATTTTGCTTTTGTAGAAAGATCGTTACTCCGCATTGGCGATTGGAATCGATATCGACTCTCGCGGGTCTTCAAAGGACTTCTGCTACTGATTCTGCTTGCCTTTGTGCTTGGAGCGGTCTACAAAGAGACGCCGATCAAGGCTCTCTTCCTAGCCCCAAAGGCGCTCTGGTCTGCGCTTCCCGTGATTGGACAACTCGCCTTCGCGGTCGTGTTTATCGTCATCCAGTTCGTGGCCATGTTCTGGTTCCTGTCTCGTGGCGGTATCGATACCTATTTCCCCGACGATATTCGCACTCGCTTCACCGATGTTTGGGGTCAAGACCATGTTCTCGATCGGATTCGTGAGAACTTACTCTTTTTAGAGAATCCAGAACGAATTGAAGATCACGGCGGCTATGTACCCGGTGGAATTCTTCTCTGGGGTCCGCCAGGAACGGGTAAGACACTGATGGCCGAATCGATGGCAGGGGAGAGCGGAAAGCCTTTCGTCTTCGTAGACCCAGGTGCATTCAATGCCATGTTCTTCGGTGTGGGTGTCATGAAAGTTAAGGCGCTCTTCCGCAAACTTCGTAAACTCTCGCTGCGCTATGGCGGAGTTGTCGTGTTCTTTGATGAAGCTGATTCACTAGGCAATCGCGGAATTATGACGCAAGGCGGTGCCATGCATGAAGCGTTCGGAACCCATTGCCACGGCGGTAACTATCTTTCCGAAGACTCGCAGTCGCTAATCTTTTCTGAAAGTCTCCATTCACCGTTTGTCGTCGGCGGCGCAGCTAATTCTGGTGGCGGTGGCGGAATGGGAACCTTGCAGGCGCTGCTTACCGAACTCTCCGGTTTAAAGAAGCCGCGTGGGTTCTATAACCGAATTATTCGCAAGGCACTCGGTATGCGGCCCAAGAATCCGCCCAAGTATCGAATCTTGGTAGTGATGGCAACCAACATGCCTGAGGCTTTGGACGAGGCGCTATTGCGGCCCGGCCGAATCGATCGCATGTATCGCGTCGGCTACCCGAGCAAAGCGGGCCGAATTCGTACCTACGAAGGTTATCTCGCGAAAATATCGCACGAACTTACGGTTGCCGAGATTGATAAATTGGCAACGATTACACCTTATGCAACTGGCGCAACGATTAAAGACACTATCAACGAAGCTCTCATCACAGCTATTCGAGATGGGCGCACTGTCGTCTCTTGGCGCGATGTTATTAAAGCGAAGCAGTTGAAAGATTTGGGTCCTGGTGAAGATGTCGAATATGTAGAACGCGAGCGCCATGCAGTAGCCGTTCATGAGGCTTGCCATGCAGTGATGGCACATCTAGTTCGTAAGCATATGGAGATCGATCTTGCCACTATCGAAAAGGGATCGAACTATCTTGGCATGGTTGCGAGCATTCCTCCTGATGATCAATTCACACGATGGAAGAGCGAATACGAAGCTGACATCTTGGTCTCACTTGCCTCGCTGGCAGGCGAGCGATATTTCTTCGCGGGCGATAATTCTTCAGGCGTCTCAGGTGACCTGGAAAGTGCTACGACCATTGCAAGCTTGATGGAAGGCCAGTGGGGAATGGGTTCGACTATCTCCTCCCACTCGAGTAACCGACGGTTTGAGGTAGGAGCGCCCATCGGAAAGGGCGGGAAGGGTGGGAAAGGCGGTACTGGCGGAAAGACCCAACAAGCACCCCGTGGTCTTTCGGATCGAGTCGAAAGCAATTTAGTTCGATTGCTTGCTCAAGCTGAAAAAATTCTCGCTACCAATCGTTTGAAAGTCTTAGCTCTGGCTCATGCGCTGGAGATCTATAAAACGATCTCGGGTGAAGATGTGCGCGCTGTTCTGGATGGCGGTAAAGGGCCTCTTGTGGATGGTGCCCCCTATCAAGTCCCGGCAAATCTGAAGAAGATTGAGAAATATCACCAGTCCGCGGCGTTAGCACATACCTCCCATGAGAACCCAGGTCTTGACATACCAAAGTTCTAAGCGGGTTTTAGTGGGCTAATCGGGTACTCTGACGCTCATGGGTCCAGGTGGAATTGCAACAATCATCGCCGCAGCATCGCTTGCGGTCATCGCTCTTGCCGTGGCATACGCCATTATCCGAGTAGGTCGGTTGGTCGATGAGGCCAGCGCATCCCTCAAGGTGCTCACCGATGAGACCACGCCACTTCTGCAGGAAGTCACCACAACGGTTGAGCTCGTCAACGCTCCGCTCACCACTATCGCAAGTGTCTCCAAGAACATTGGTGATGTCTCATCAAAAATTGCCAATGCGACAGAGAGCTTCGTCGATAAGAATGGCTTGGCCATGAAAGTTGCCGCAGGTCTTTTGGGCGCGGCAAAGGAGAAGAAGTCACGTCAGCAGGAGAGCGAAAGCAAGCCTCGTCGTCGTCGCACTAAATCTACGACCGAGGATGTCGAGTAGCCATTGAATTCTGCAGAGATTAGATCCCGCTGGTTAAATTTTTTTGAATCTGGAAATAGCCAAGGTTTAACCCATACAGTTGTGCCGTCTGCTTCGCTAATAGCCGATGACCCCAATCTGCTCTTAGTGAATGCTGGAATGGTTCCCTTTAAGCCCTACTTCTTGGGCGAGATAACTCCGCCATATGCGCGAGCCACATCAGTTCAAAAGTGTGTGCGCACGCTAGATATCGATGAAGTCGGTAAGACCACTCGCCACGCGAGTTTCTTCCAGATGTGTGGAAACTTCTCCTTTGGCGATTACTTCAAAGAGGGTGCGATCGCTCTTGCTTGGGAGCTGCTAACAAAGCCAGTCTCTGACGGCGGTTATGGATTCCCAGAATCCAAATTATGGGTGACGGTATACCTGGATGACGATGAAGCAGCCGATATCTGGCATAAGAAGATTGGCGTTCCTAAAGAGCGCATTCAGCGACGCGATATGGCTGACAATTTTTGGTCGATGGGCGTTCCTGGACCTTGTGGTCCTTGCTCGGAGATCTATTACGATCGTGGTCCTGCTTATGGCGCTGAAGGTGGCCCGATTGCAGATGAAAATCGTTAC
>CAIQXR010000227.1 GCA_903875815.1 uncultured Actinomycetes bacterium | reverse complement strand
CTCCAAGTCCTACTTCAGTAGCGATCATGAAGGGGCGGATATAGAGCGACTCGCCTACATTCTTAGGGACCCACTTAATATCTTGCTTCACTAACGCAGTAACTGTCTCAACGAAATCTTTTTCTGGAATTTCTGGTAGCGCCATACGAGCTGCGCTGCTATTGAATCGACGGGCATTTGCTTCTGGTCGAAAGAGCGAAACGCCACCATCGGGCTGGGTGTACGCCTTCATGCCTTCGAAAATCTCTTGGCCATAGTGAAGTACCGAAGTTGCTGGATCTAACGAGAGCGGACCGTAAGCCTTTACTGTGGCATCACCCCAACCAGTTGCTTCATCCCATTCCGCGATCACCATATTGTCGGTGTAATACTTTCCAAAACCGCCAGCTGCAATCTTTGCTTCGCGGTCAGCGTCGCTTACAGGATTGGGATTGGGATTATGAATGATCTTCATTTACTTCACTGCCTCCGCGAGTGCTGAGCCAACTTCAGATGTACTGCGCTTCTTATCACCGCGCGCCAATAGGTCAGCCGCAACTGCGCGTTCTACATCAGCAGCAGCCTCGTGAAGCCCCAAGTGAGAAAGCAACATAGCTACCGACATTACTGTGGCAGTTGGATCGGCAAGACCCTTGCCTGCAATGTCCGGTGCCGAACCATGTACAGGTTCAAACATAGATGGGAATGCACCAGTGGGATTGATATTTCCTGACGCCGCTAATCCAATACCACCGCAGATGGCTGCAGCTATATCCGTCAAAATATCGCCAAAGAGGTTATCGGTGACGACGACATCAAAGCGTTCTGGATTGGTAACAAAGAACATGGATGCAGCATCAACGTGCAAGTAATCGGTGGTGATGTTGGGGAACTCTTTTGCCACTTCATTGAAAGTGCGAGTCCATAGGCCGCCAGCACGAGTAAGAACATTGTTCTTATGAACCAAAGTGAGCTTCTTGCGTGGGCGCTGCTCGGCGCGAGCAAAAGCGTCGCGAATAACTCGCTCGGCTCCGCGGCGAGTATTGAGACTCTCCTCGGTTGCGATCTCATGCTCTGTTCCGTAAGCGAGTGAACCGCCAGCCCCGACGTATGGGCCTTCGGTACCTTCGCGGACTACGACAAAATCAATGGCTGGATTTCCAGCGAGCGGTGAGTTGGTGCCGGGCCAGAGCTTTGCTGGACGCAAGTTAATGTAATGATCGAATGCGAAACGAAGTTTTAGAAGTAGGCCGCGCTCGAGAATGCCACTAGGAACAGTGGGATCTCCCACTGCGCCAAGGAGAATGACATCTGCCTTGGCAATTTCTGCCATGACTGATTCGGGAAGAGTCTCACCTGTCTTGTGCCAATACTTTGCACCGAGTTCATAATCGGTCTTAGTAAAGGTGACGCCATACTTTGCAGATACTGCATCCAGGACTTTGATGCCTTCGGCTACTACCTCAGGACCAATACCATCGCCAGCAATCACTGCAAGGTTGAAATTCTTAGACATGTAAGACTCTTTCTTTAATTACGAGTTCTTTGATTTACGAGATAAGGGTGACAGCGCGAACGAATTCAGCGCCTGACTCTTGTGCGACTTTCGCGACAATCTCGGTAGAGACTGGTGAATCGATATTGAGCGCCATGAGTGCTTCGCCACCTGCATTGGTGCGAGCAACCTGCATGCCGGCAATATTGATACCAGAGATTCCTAGGACATTTCCTACGTGGCCAACAACGCCAGGCTTATCGGTATAGCGAAGGAAGAGAAGATTTTCGGTAGGAGGAAGATCGAGATCGAATCCTTCGACATTAATAATCTTTTCAACTTTACGGATACCCATAAGAGTGCCATCGACAATTACTTGGCGACCATTGCTGAGTGCGCCACGAAGTGAGATGTAGCTACGGTACTCAGAACTTTCTGGATCGGTATTTACCGAAGCAACAGTGCGACCTTCAGCCAAATTAGGTGCGTTGACGTAAGTAACGTCTTCTGCGCCAGTGGCAAAGAGTGCGCCCTTGATGGCACTTGTCGCCAAAATTGAGCTGTCATGTTCGGCAATATCTCCGCGCACCTGCACTTCGAAGGAGACTGGAAGTTCGCCAGCGATAGCGGTGAGGATCTGCGCCATCTTCTCAACGAGTGGCAAGCTAGGACGAATCTCTGGGTGGATTGCACCGCCCTTGACGTTTACAGCGTCAGGAACGAGTTCGCCGCCGAGCGCCTTGCGAACAGAGACGGCAACAGCAATACCGGCACGCTCTTGCGCTTCATCAGTCGATGCACCGAGGTGTGGTGTCGCGACAACTTGATCCAAAGTAAAGAGTGGTGAATCAGTGCAAGGTTCGGTCGAGTAGACATCGAGTCCTGCACCTGCAACCCGGCCCTCAACGATCGCGTCATAGAGCGCGGCTTCATCGAGAACGCCACCGCGAGCAGCATTCACAATGCGAACCGATGGCTTGACCTTCTTGAGCGCATCTACGCCAATGAGATTTGCAGTCTCCTTGGTCTTAGGCAAGTGAATGGTGATGAAATCTGAGTTCATTAAGAGCACATCGAGTTCAACAAGCTTGACGCCTAATTGAGCAGCGCGAGCAGGTTGCAGGTATGGATCGTAGGCAATCACATTCATTCCAAATGCCTGCATTCGTGCAGCAACGAGTTGTCCGATGCGGCCAAAGCCGACGATGCCGAGTGTCTTTTCAAAGAGTTCAGCGCCGGTGTACTTCGAACGAGCCCACTTGCCATTGCGCAACGCAGCATGTGCTGGGGAGATGAAGCGAGCAGATGCCAAGAGAAGGGAGATGGCGAGCTCTGCTGCAGAAACAATGTTAGAAGTTGGTGCATTAACAACCATGACACCAGCGGCAGTTGCTGCTGGAATATCAACGTTATCGAGTCCCACACCTGCGCGGGCAATTACTTTCAAACCTTTTGCTGCTGCAATAGCTTCGGCATCCATTTTGGTGGCTGAACGAATCAATACTGCATCGACGCCCGCGCCAAGTGCAGCAAGGAGTTCGTCACGATTAGCGCCATCGCAATTGCGCACTTCGAAATCTGGGCCCAGCGCCTGCAGCGTTGCAGGGCTGAGCTCTTCTGCGATTAATACAACTGGTTTAGCCACGAGCAGCTACGCCCTCTTGGTAATCATCCTTATTGTTGCCCTTGACCCATGACATCATCTTGCGAAGTTCACGGCCAACGGTCTCAATCGGATGAGCTTCACCCTTAGCGCGAAGCGCCTTAAATTCTGGTGCGCCAGCTTCTTGATCATTAACAAAGCGCTCAGCAAAAGTGCCGTTCTTAATGTCGGCGAGAACTGCCTTCATATTTTCCTTCACGCTTGGATCAATGACGCGAGGACCGGAGACATAGTCACCATATTCAGCGGTGTCAGAGACTGACCAACGCTGCTTGGCAATTCCGCCTTCGTACATCAAGTCAACGATCAACTTGAGTTCGTGGAGGCATTCAAAGTATGCAACTTCTGGCTGGTAGCCGGCTTCAACAAGAGTTTCGAATCCGTACTGGACGAGCTGTGATGCGCCACCGCAGAGCACTGCTTGCTCACCGAAGAGATCGGTCTCGCACTCTTCTGTGAATGTGGTCAAGATGCCACCAGCACGAAGTCCGCCGATCGCCTTGGCATAAGAGAGTGTGAGTGGCCAAGCGTTACCAGTTGCATCTTGCTCGACTGCAACAAGGACGGGAACGCCACGACCAGCTTGGTACTCACGACGTACCAAGTGTCCTGGACCCTTTGGCGCAACCATGGCAACATCGATATTTGCCTCTGGCTTGATGTAGCCAAAGCGGATGTTGAAACCGTGTCCAAAGAAGAGCGCAGAACCTGGCTTGAGGTTTGGCTTAATGGAATCGTTGTAGATGTGGCGCTGAACGTGAT
>CAIQXR010000226.1 GCA_903875815.1 uncultured Actinomycetes bacterium | reverse complement strand
GCCATTGAGACCAGCAAAGGAATTGATAGTTGAATTTGTTGGTACTGCCAAAATAACTTGGTTGGTCACATAGTTAGTGGGCGCAGGAAATTCAGCTGCGGCACTTGTCATGCTGGCGACATCTGCAGTGGCGAAAATATCGGCAGGTGCGCCGTTGTTAATTTGCGTGGCCAGGGTGCTGGAGGAGCCAAAGACGAGCGAGACTTTGATTTTGGGAAATGCCTTCTGGAATTTATCGGCGAGCGCCGTATAAGCCTTGGTCAGACTGGAAGCTGCAAAGATGGTGACGGTATGGCCCGGGGCGTCGGCTTGTGCAGGAGCGGCGGCAGCCCACGTAACGGCTAGAACTACCGTTATGACCGCGAACGCTCTTCTCATCCGCCAATTCTCCCCTGCCCATTCACGCCTGCGCCAACTGAGGGGGTATCGCTTCTCTGAGAATCGACGTGGGCGGTGAGACCGTTTATAACGCCAACCTGAGAGAATCCTCCCGGTTGCTCCCGCTGTCGCCCCAGCCCTAGCGCCACAATCCTGCGCTGATATGCTTACCGCCTAGTAACTTTCCAGTCTGGAGGTCGTACATGTCACTACAAAGCGATGAAGCTCGTTTGGTTCTGCGTAACGTGTGGGCTGCCCAAGGCGACGCCGTTGCTGAACTTGATGAAGAGTGCAATCCCAACAAGGTCTGCCGCAATATGAAGGAAGTTACCTTTGAAGGTTTTGGCGAAGAAGGCCAAGATATTAAATCTGCTTGGAAAGAAGCGCTCGAGCGCGATGGCAAGTTGGGTACCGGTTCGATCGGTGACCTCGTTAAAGAGAAGACTTTTAAGTAATTCCTTTTCTTATTTCTTACCACTTCTAATCCCTGAAGGTTGGCCGCATGAGCACTGCCACAACTGATTTCTCCACCCTCACCGTCCCGCAGCTCACCGAAGATCTTCGATCCCTCGGCTATATCGCCGATCGCGGACTTACGACATCACTTCTGATCGCAATGAAGCTCGGTCGTCCCATCTTGCTCGAAGGTGAAGTCGGTGTCGGAAAGACTGAACTCGCCAAGACCATTGCCAAGTTATATGGCCGCGAATTGATTCGTTTGCAGTGCTATGAAGGTATCGATACCAACCAAGCTCTTTATGAATGGGATTACGCCCGACAGATGTTGCAGATTCGCACCATGAGCGGAACTGGCGATAGCGATGCCGCTGTTGATGATCTCTTCGGTCCAAAATTTTTGATCGAACGCCCACTCTTGCAGGCGATTCGCGCTGGCGATCAATGCGTGCTACTTATCGATGAAGTCGATCGCGCCGATGATGAGTTCGAAGCGTTCTTGCTCGAACTTCTCTCTGATTTCCAAATCACTATTCCAGAAATCGGCACGGTGAAGGCAGCTTCACGTCCGATCGTTATTTTGACCTCTAACCGCACCCGTGAATTGCATGACGCCCTGAAACGTCGCTGCCTTTACAACTGGATCGGTTTCCCATCGGTCGAGCAAGAGATCGAAGTTGTTAAGTCTCGCCTTCCTGGAATCAACGAAGCACTTGCTGCCCAAGTCGTTGGGGCAGTTCATAAGTTGCGCGATATGGATATTGAAAAGGCGCCCGGCGTTGCTGAAACCATTGATTGGGTCCAATCCCTCGATGCCATTGGTGCTACCGAACTTAACGAGACCAATGCCGATGAGACGCTCGGCGCCGTAATTAAGGGCCGCGATGATCTTGATTTCGTCGGCGCTAACTTGCCGGAGATTGTTTCGGGTGGCTGAGAACCTCGGATTCGATGAGTTATTCGTTGAATTTGCGCAAGAACTTCGCACCGTTGGGCTAGTTATCGGCTCGGATGATGTTTTAACTTTCTGCCAAGCAAATCACTTGCTCGATCCCACCGACATCATGAATATCTACTGGGCTGGGCGCACTACTCTCGTTCGCCGCCAAGACACAATCCCTGCATATAACCGCAAGTTCTATCAATTCTTCCTGGAGATATCTGAAGAAGAGACCAGCGTTGCCAAGAAGAAATTTAAAGCGATGGTGAATACTGCAGCTACGTTAGAGATTCCCCAGACCGAAGAGGGCGAACCTAATAGCGGTGAAGAAGAGAAGAAGCTCGGTTTTGTTGCTGCCGTCAATGATATTTACCGCAATAAGAATTTCAATGAGTGCTCCGATAAGGAGTTGCTTGCGCTTCGTAAAATGATCTCTGCTCTGAAGATTTCACCACCCGTGCGCCGCACTCGTCGCGTGCAGAG
>CAIQXR010000225.1 GCA_903875815.1 uncultured Actinomycetes bacterium | reverse complement strand
GCTTGCACTTATTTACCAGGATGATGACTTCGGAACTGATGCGCTCGCAGGCTGTAAGGCTGCAGGCGTGAACTTCGATCTCAAGATCCCTTATGCAAGTGGTTCTCAAAGTCTTGCTGCAGGTGGTACTTGGGCTGGAAAGATCAAGGCAGCTGGCGCCGATGTAACAGTCGTATTCGGTGTCTCATCTGCAACTGGTCCACTTCTCGCAGCAGCTGCAGGCCTGGGCGTGAAGACCCAATGGATCCTCGGTTCTGTTGGCGGCGACGCCACCACCCTTAAGGCGATTGGCGTTCCTGCCTACATCCTTACTGGTGCGATCGGTGCATCATTTGTACCGAGCCCAGCAGATAGCAACGATGAGTACGTCAAGATGTTCCAGGATGTCAACACCAAGTACAACGCTGGTGCAGCATTTGATAACAACGTTTTGATCGGTATGAACTCAGCTCTCCTTACTGTTGAAGCACTTCGTGCAGCAGGTAAGAACCCCACCCGCGCATCACTTCTCGCAGCGATTGCAAGCAAAGGCTCATCATGGGCTTCAGCTTCATTTGCTCCGTTGAACTACAGCGCATCTAGCCACGTGGGCTACAACGGCTACTGGTTCGGTACCTACAACCAGACCGGCAACATGCTTCCTGCAGGCGGCAAGTACGTCGTCTACACAACCGACTCAGCCGGTGCTGATGTTGTTAAGTCAACATTCACACGTGCTGCCATGCCAGCGAAGGGATTACCTAACAACTCATGAGTAAATTCCACAAGAAGCTAGCGCTTGTAGCTGCCTCGGGCCTCGTTGCCTTCGGCGTAAGCGCAATTCCAGCAGTGGCACATGCCGCAGCACCACAGTGTGCAACTGCTAACTATGTCCAGACCTGCGGTGGCGCGACCTCTGATGGCGCTCCATACGCAATGATGGTTCCAGCGAACTTCAACGGAACTGTCTTCATCTACTCACACGGCTATCGCTACAACGTCGATATCCCTGCCCAGATTCCACTTATCGGCGGCTACTCAGTGAAGAAGGTTCTTTCAACACCACAGCCAGCACCGCTCCCTGGAAACACTGACACCACTGTGATCAAGGCGCTCCTTGGTCAAGGTTTTGCAGTCATGGGTTCTGCCTTCCCCACCGAAGGTTGGAACGCTGGCGCAGCAGTTGCGACCGATGTTGAATTGATCAACACCTTCAAGACTCAGTTCCCAACAACAAAGAAAGTTATTGCTTGGGGCGAATCTCTTGGTGGCTTCATCACTCAGGCACTTGCTGAGTCACATCCTGAACTCATCGATGCTGCTGGCCTTATGTGTCCAGCACTCGGAACAGTTGAGGCTGAACTCACTGGCGCTGGCGACTTCTTGTGGGGAATGAAGACCTTCTTCGATCCTTCCATCCGTGGCCATAACTACGATGCTGGCGCAGCTGGTCAGCAAGAGGCGATGGGCGATCTCGTAAAGATCTTCACCGTTGCCGCTAAGTTGCAGGCATCGATGACCACAAATGCATGGCCAGATACTGCAGGCGCAGCCGGAACAGCACTCGCTTCGATTCCTCCTCGCTCTGCACTTCTCATGGTCGGCCTCATGGCTGGTATTCCAACCAAGTCAGCGCACTTCGATGGCACCACTGGTCCAGGTAAGAAGACTGATTCTGCTTACACCAGCTTTGCACTCGCAGCTTCACCATCACTTGCAGTTCTTGAAAACGGAACCCAAGCAGCAGCGCTCGCTGTTCTTGCAACCCTCGATCTCGAACAACAGACCGGTGGCGCGTTCTACGACAACACCAAGACCGATTACCAGGCACGTATTGGTAGCGATCTCTACTCTTACAACGCAGCGCTCAGCGGCAACTCTGCAATTACTGGAATGCTCTCATTCCTTAATGCAGCAAACCCAGCAGCGCCTCGTTGGAGTGCAACTGCCGCATCTGTCGCAAAGCTCCGTGCTTTGACGGCTCACACCGGCACAATTACCAAGCCAACAATTGCACTTGCTGCGACATCTGACCCCATCGTCCCTGCTGGAAATACCCAGTGGTTGGTGGATAAGTACGCACCTCAACTAGCGGCTGCTAAGGCAACTGCCGAGAAGGAAGCAATTGCGACCGGCAAGTTGGTCAAGACCAAGCAGCTCTTCTTGCCACTATGGAATAACGCACCTGCGAGCTATACCAAGTTCGATTCTTCAGGTTCGCCAATCACATCCACACCAGGTGTGACCGGAACTGGCCACTGTAACTTCACAGCGACCCAGTACATCTATATGGCAAATATGCTCGCTGGCGCTACAGTCACAGGAAATGTGAACCCAACTGCAGCGCTCCGCAAGATGGCTCGTAAGGCAGGCGGATCTATCGATCCAAATTACGTAGCCCCACAGCTCAAGTTCTATCAGAACTAGTTAGAACCAGAGCCCGCTAGAAAATAGAAGTACCCAAAGAGCCTCACCGGTGAAAATCGGTGGGGCTCTTTCTCGTTAAACTAGCCACTATGCGCGCCATCTCCTCCCATGCCGATATGTTGGCGCTGGGCGAAAAGATCGGTGCTTCCTTCCATGCAGGAGATCTCATTCTTCTCTCTGGCCCACTCGGCGCAGGTAAGACTGCGCTTACTCAAGGAATCGGCGCAGCTCTAGGAATCGAAGGCGTCACCTCTCCTACCTTTGTTATCTCTCGCATTCACGCAGCTGGAACTAAGGGCCTGCCACTTGTTCACGTCGATGCCTATCGATTGCAAGGCGAAGCAGACGCACTCTTCGATGATCTTGATTTAGAGAGTTACTTGCCCAAGAGCGTCACTGTTGTGGAATGGGGCGAAGGGCTGATCGAACGCATCTCCGATGAATATCTCGAACTTCGGTTGGCACATGGCATTGGTGAGAACGATCGCATCATTGAAGCGATTGGCCATGGCGATCGCTGGCAAGGTTTTGAATTATGACGATCTCGCTCGTCATCGATACCTCAACTAATCGCACTTCTGTAGGTGTGATCGAGAACGGCGTAGTTCTATTTGAAGCGCACCACGACGATCCGCTAGCTCATGGTGAAGTGCTTCCCCCTATGGTCAAAGAAGCCATTACTGCCCACCCACAAATTGATGAAGTCGTTATCGCTATGGGACCAGGTCCATTTACGGGTCTTCGGGTAGGAATTTCCTTTGGTCAAAGTTTCGCACTTGCCCGCAACATTCCGTGGCGCGGAGTTTCTTCACTCGATGCCATCGCTGCCGATCAAACGAGTGATGACTTCATCGTGAGTATCGACGCGCGTCGTAAAGAAATTTTTTGGGCGCGATTTACTGGTGGAGTTCGCACAGGTGAAGACTTAGTGACTTCACCCCTTTCACTTCCCGAAAAAGTTGAACATTTTGCTGACTTCTCACCGTCAGTAGAAGCACTTGCCAGTTTGGCACAGGATATTCGTGAACCGATTTATGTTCGTCGCCCCGATGCATACCCAGCCCCTAAAGATGTGAAGTTCCGTCCGATCACGCCACTTGATCTCGTCGAGGTCTATGCCATCGAAAAGGATTCCTACCCACATGATCCATGGTCGATGGGCCAGATTAAGGAAGAAGTTGGGGGCAAGTCTCGTTATTACATCGTCGCAGAAAAAGGCGGCAAAGTTATTGGTTATGCCGGCGCCCTCAAGCGCGGGGATAGCACTGATGTCATGACGCTCACCGTTGCCGATAGCAATCGCCGACAAGGCATTGGTCGCGAACTTCTGCGCCGGTTGATCGACTGGGGTCGCACACAAAAATCAGCATCGATGATGCTTGAAGTGCGATCTGGTAACGAAGAAGCGATTCCGCTCTATACCTCCTTTGGTTTCGTTGCCATCTCTCGCCGTGACAACTATTACGGCCCAGGTCTCACTGCGATCATCATGAAGAAAGATCTCGGAAAATGACCAGCCAACCACTAGTACTCGGAATCGAGACCTCCTGCGATGAGACCGCTGTGGGCATCGTTCGTGGCCGCACACTTCTCGCCAATGTCATCTCCTCATCGGTTGAAGAGCATGCTCGCTTCGGTGGCGTAGTCCCTGAGATTGCTAGCCGAGCCCACTTAGAAGCGATGACTTCTGTGATCACTCGCGCCCTTGCTGAGGCGAAGATTTCTCTGAGCGATGTCGATGCATTTGCAGTGACTGCAGGTCCTGGACTCATTGGGGCATTGATTGTGGGAGTCAGCGGTGCACAAGGCTTAGCACTCGCTTTAGATAAGCCGATCTACGGCGTTAATCATTTATCGGCACATATTGCTGTTGATTCACTTAACTCCGACCACGCACTTGACCCGGCAATCGCTCTACTCGTAAGTGGCGGACATAGCTCTATTTTGCAAGTCAATGAAATTGCATCAGATGTAAAAGT
>CAIQXR010000224.1 GCA_903875815.1 uncultured Actinomycetes bacterium | reverse complement strand
GATTCGGCTCTTTGCTGAAGGTGAAGCTGATGTCATTATTCTTGATCTCACCATGGGCCAACCCGATGGCTTCGAAGTCTGCCGCGAAATCCGAAAGAGTTCAGTGGTACCGATCATCATGTTGACCAATCGCGGTGAAGAGGTCGACGAAGCGATGTGCTTGGCAGCTGGCGCCGATGATTACATTACTAAGCCGGTTTCTTCGCGCATCCTTGCGTTACGTGTGACAAATCAATTGCGCCGACGGGCGCAGAGTGCGCAGAAGAAAGGCGATCTGCTGGCTGCGGAGAATTTAGTTCTCAATATCGAGAGCAGGGAGTTAGTGGTCGGCGAAGTACATGTACCCCTAACCAAGACCGAGTATGAATTTATTCGGTTGTTGATCTCTCAACCCGCCAAAGTCTTTACTCGGGAAGAAGTCATTCGAGCCATCGGTGGTTCGGTGGAGTACTCCAGCGATCACCTCTTGGATACCCATGCCTCGCGCCTTCGCCTCAAGATTCAGAACGCTGGGGGAGTCCGCACGATCGCAGCCATCCGGGGCGTGGGCTACCGGCTCACTCCAGGGCTTGGTAAGTAGAGGTAAATAACCGCAGGAACCGCGGGGAACCCCAGAAACCCCAGAAATAGGCCGGATTGGGGCCTCATCCCATCCATTTTGAGGCCATTTTGACCCCAGGCCACACGGAGAGGTAACCTGCTCCTCTGCTTACAGTCCGCTAGGGCTAGAGGCGCTACCTAATAATCAGCTAGAAAGAGAGATCCCTCGTGCGCACATTTACACCAAAAGCCGGTGACGTTTCACGTAAGTGGCATGTCATTGATGCAGAAGGCGTTGTACTAGGTCGTCTTGCTAGCCATGCAGCAGTCCTTCTCCGCGGAAAGCATAAGACCACCTTCGCGCCACATATCGATATGGGCGACTTCGTTGTTGTCATCAACGCAGAGAAAGTTGTCCTTACCGGACAAAAGGCTGGCCAGAAGTTTGCTCACCACCACTCAGGTTTCCCAGGCGGTATGACATCTGTTGTCTACTCCGATCTTCTCAAGCAGGATCCAACACGTATCGTTGAGAAGGCGATCCTCGGAATGATCCCTAAGAACAAGCTTGGTCGCAGCGTCGGCACAAAGCTCAAGGTTTACGCAGGTCCAACACACCCACATGCTGCACAGAACCCAACAGCATATGAATTCAAGCAAGTTTCCCAGATCGTAGCGAAGTAACAGGAGCCCAGTTAAATGTCAGATTTCGAAACAACAATCGATACCGATTTGGACGAAGTTCCAACTTCATACAGCAGCACAACACCTGGCGCTGCAACAGGACGCAAGGGAGTAGTTGCTCCTGGAGGCGGTACCGGTCGTCGTAAGGAAGCTGTTGCTCGCGTTCGTCTCGTTCCTGGTTCAGGAAAGTGGACAGTAAACGGCAAGACTCTCGATGTTTACTTCCCCAATAAAGTTCACCAGCAGCTCGTCTCAGAACCATTCCGCACCGTTGGTGCTGAAGGTTCATTCGATGTCATCGCCCGTATCAATGGTGGCGGAACATCAGGACAAGCAGGAGCACTTCGCCTCGGAGTTGCTCGTGCTTTGAATGAGATCGATGTTGATGCAAACCGCGCGCCTCTTAAGAAGGCAGGCTTCTTGTCTCGTGACGCACGTGTCATCGAGCGTAAGAAGTACGGTCTTAAGAAGGCACGTAAGCGTTCACAGTACTCAAAGCGCTAACCAACCTTTCACATATCTTCTTCAATGGCTCTCTTCGGCACCGATGGTGTGCGGGGTCTTGCCAATAAAGATTTAACAGCAGAACTAGCACTCGATCTCGCCGTTGCCGCAGCGCACGTTTTAGGCGAGGCGGGTGCTTTTTCCGGTCATCGTCCCAAAGCAATTGTTGGACAAGACTCTCGCGCATCTGGTGAATTCCTCGAAGCAGCGGTTATTGCTGGACTCGCCAGTGCTGGCGTTGATGTCTATCGAGTGGGCGTACTTCCCACACCTGCAATCGCACATTTAGTTGCAGAGAGCGGCGCAGATCTTGGTGTCATGATCTCGGCATCACATAACCCCATGCCCGATAACGGCATTAAATTCTTCTCTAAAGGCGGCGGAAAACTCGACGACGCTGTTGAAGCGCTGATCGAAGCTCGCCTGCAAGAGCCATGGGTTCGCCCCACTGGTCGCGACGTTGGTCGCGTCATTGTCGATGAGAGCGCAGCCCAGCGTTATATCTATCATCTTCTGAACTCACTCACCCATTCACTCTCCGGTCTCACCGTTGTCGTGGATTGCGCCAATGGTGCATCTTCTGATGTGGCGCCAGAGACCTATGCCCGCGCAGGTGCGAAAGTAATTGCGATCTCCGCTGAACCTAATGGCTGGAATATCAACGATAACTGCGGCTCAACGCACTTAGAGAATTTAATTGCCCAAGTCAAAGCCCATGGCGCTGATATCGGCATAGGCCACGATGGTGATGCCGATCGTTGTCTCGCAATTGATGCCCATGGAAATGTCATTGATGGCGATTTCATTATGGCGATTCTGGCGACTCATATGAAAGTCTCGACTGTCGTAGGAACCGTCATGTCCAACCTTGGCTTTGTTAAGGCGATGGCGACTCAGGGCATCACAGTAGAAAAGACTTCAGTGGGCGATCGCTATGTTCTAGAGAATTTGATCGCGAATAATTACCCACTCGGTGGCGAACAATCTGGCCACATTATTCTTCGCGAATTTGCTAATACTGGCGATGGTCTCTTGACCGCCCTGCATCTGATGCAAGTCATGGCCGCTACTGGCAAGCCACTTCACGAGTTAGCTCAAGTCATGAAGCGCTTCCCTCAGGTATTAATCAACGTCAAAGATATTGATAAGTCGAAGCTCGATTCATCTGCCGCCATCTCGCAGGCAATCGCTGCCAGCGAAGCGAAGTTGGGGGAGAGCGGTCGAGTACTAGTGCGCGCATCGGGTACAGAATCTCTCGTTCGCGTGATGGTGGAAGCAGAAAGTGAGCCACAGGCTCAGGAAATCGCCTCTCATCTCGCTGAAATAGTAAGATCTGAACTGAAGTAATCCCCGTAAATCAGTAGATCTTTAAAGGAGCCCTTACATGTGTGGCATCGTCGGATACACCGGTAAGGCAACTGCACTCTCACCAGTCCTCGAAGGACTTCGCCGCTTGGAATATCGCGGTTATGACTCAGCCGGAATTGCACTCGCAGTCGATGCCGGCGGTCCACTCTGGGTCGAAAAGCGCGCTGGCAAGCTCGGCAACCTCGAAGAGATTTTGGGCGATCAAGTCCCTGCCTCACATGCCGGAATCGGCCATACTCGTTGGGCAACCCATGGCGGTCCTACCGATACCAATGCGCACCCACATTTAGATAACGAGGGCAAGCTCGCCCTCATTCACAATGGCATTATTGAAAATTATGTTGAACTTCGCGCCGAATTAGAAAAGCGTGGCCACATCTTTAAGTCCGAGACTGATACTGAGTCCGTTGTGCATTTACTCTCTGATGCCCGCAAAGCACATCACGGTGATCTCGCTGCAGCGATGCGCGAAGTCTGCGGTCAATTGCGCGGCTCTTTTACCTTGCTCGCTATTCACTCCGATGAACCTGGTCGCATTGTTGGCGCTCGCCGCAACTCACCATTAGTTGTGGGCGTAGGCGATGGCGAGAATTTCTTAGCATCCGATGTCGCTGGCTTTATTGAATTTACTAAGCACGCCATTGAACTCGGCCAAGATGAGATCGTTGATATCACATCGACATCGATCGTCGTGACTGACATTAAT
>CAIQXR010000223.1 GCA_903875815.1 uncultured Actinomycetes bacterium | reverse complement strand
GTGATGTGGGCCTGCGCAACAAATAAGGCGATGGACAGTAGTCCGAGAGCGATTGCGCCGTAGGTGCGAGTTTTTAGGGAGTAGATCGCTATGGCGAGATAAAGAATGAAGGGGGCAAGTATCCAAGCTGGTACCGAGCCGGTGCCGCCAGGATTGAGTGCCAACGCACTCCAGCTTCCTCCGCCCGCCAGTGGCAGCCCTGGTGCATTAAGAATCTGTGTGGGGTGCAGAAGCAACGTCGCTGACCAAGGAAAATTCAGGAGCAACGGAATGAGCAAGAAAGCGAACTTCCGTTTCAATCGATCTAGATCAGCGGTCACTAAGAACGTGGTGAGACCGGTGGACTTAATCTCCGAACGTCTCACTATCAACTCTTCGATCATCCACGCGAGTAAGAGCACCGTCCATAGCGCTAAGAAATCTGCTGCAAAGGCAGAGATAAAAGCAGCGAGCAGCGCCAAGTTATAAATTCGCCGCCAAGAAGCGCGATCTTCCACGGCCTTCAGTGGAGCAAGGCTCATGAAAAGTGGTGCAGTAAGGGCAACCGCAATTGTCCCTAGCCGCCCTTGATTGACGCTACTCCAGATTATTGGCGAGAGCGCATAGATCAATCCACCGAGAACGGAAGTTGTGGGCGTTAGACCAAAACGCTTGAGCGCGCGATACATGGCGAAAAGTGCAATAACTGGCGTTGCCCAAAACAGCAGCGAGATAAAGAAAGTGAGATTTCCCAAAGTGAGGAAGGAGAGAATTCCGGTAATTGCTAACCACGTGGGCGCTGGCGCTCCCGAACCCATCGCCACTAAGTGCCACGACTCGGCGTACTTTCGCACTGCATCTAAACCAGAGCCCGGAGCAAGCGGCATGGCGCCGCCACTCAGTGCGCCAAAGCGATTGCGTGAAGCGAGCGTGGTGAGAAGAACCATGAAAGTCAGCGCTGCCAAAAGTGGTCGATTGGCGACGCGCTCAATTCGAGAGCTCTTCTTTACCACTGTAGTGAGATCGACTTCTTCGAGTGCCTCTTCGACCAATCCCAGATCGGCATAACTCACTTCGGAATTTATGAGATCTGCTTCATCGCTCGGTGGGTTGAAGTGTTCAGAGAGCGCAGCGCCGATTCGCTCAAATGCTAATCGCACTTGGCTACCGCGGGGCGGAATAAATGGCTTGATAACGTGCGAAGGAAGCAAACGCGATTTCTTGCGCTGACGTCTGGCGACAATAAGATCGCCCGGCTTGATAAATAGATAACCCACCGCAATGAATTCGTCGAGCGCATAACCTGGCAATTTCGCCAACAAATAAATAATTGAACGCAGTAGCGCTGAGGCCAAAATTTGAATCGTCGCACCAGGCAATTGCCACCATGGCAAATTCACCAAAATGACGTAGGCCGCATTGCGCCGATCGAGCAGCAACGGGCGATGGAGAAATGCTTCATGGACATCGACAGGTCGTCGTTCTTTTGCCGATGCTTCGGCGTGAAAGACCAATGCCTGCGGGACAACGACAACGGTGAAGCCTGCCACTCGGGCGCGCCAACCAAAGTCCACATCATCGCGGAAGAGATCGAGATTGAGATCAAAGCCGCCTAATTGTGTAAAGACTTCACGGCGAACCACCATCGCAGCAGTGCTGACCGCTAAGACCTCTTGAACTTCATCATGTTGTCCTTGATCCTGCTCGCCTTTTTCTAAGCCAGTCCAGCGAGCGCCATTGCGAGCAATACTGATTCCCACCTCGCGCAGTTGATTGCGATTTCCCCAGCCGCGAATTTTTGGACCAGCAGCGGCAATTTGTGGGCGACCATCGAGTTGTGCCAGTAAGAGTTCGAGTGTGTTACGAGTTGGCGCGCAATCATCATGCAAAATCCATAAGAGTTCGCTCGCTGAGTCAGCTACAGGTATCGCATTATCCAGTGCCAGATTGATGGATTCGCCGAAGCCATGATCGCGAGGCGCTTCAATGACTTCAATGCCTGAGCTTTTGAGAAGTTTTACTGAGTTGTCGAGTGAGCCGGTGTCGACTGCGATGATGCGATCAACGGGGCGGCTTTGCGAAAATATCGCCGCAATCGATTCCGTAAGCCACGTTGCACCGTCATGAGTAACGATCACCGCAGTTACGAAGAAGTTATCAGCCACCGGACCTATCGCTTGTTATGAAAAAAATTGATACAACAGATGTAAAGAGAGCTGATCAGAACTTATGCTGAGCGGCGCTTGAGGCGACGACGTTCGCGCTCAGAGAGGCCACCCCAGATACCGAAGCGCTCATCATGAGCGAGGGCATATTCCAAGCACTCACCGCGGACATCGCAGGAGAGGCAGACGCGCTTGGCTTCGCGGGTAGAACCACCCTTTTCAGGGAAGAAAGCTTCTGGGTCGGTCTGGGCGCAGAGTGCGCGCTCCTGCCAGGATAGCTCGACGATGTCGGAGTTAGAAGATTGCTGTGAATGAGCCATTGGTAGTGGATCTGACATCCGCTCCCCCTAAAAGCTAGGCACGCCTCGAATGGCTGTGCTTCTTAGGAGAATTACACGGGTGTAATCCCTGTGAGTCAAGTCCGTGAGCGAAGAAATTAGTCATTTTGGAGCGATTTCGTATGAATTCTCGGATTTATCGCGGAAAAATCCACTTATTCGGTGAAACCGAAGAAGTTTCCTTCTGAATATATAGCAGCATCGATGTGGGTATGGGGCGCGACGAACGAGTTGATCAACGTCGCTCGCTCCCCCACGACTGCGCCAGCGCCGATGATCGAGCCAGAAATCCGAGCGCCGGCGCCGATCTGCGCCCCTGCGCCCACAACGCTGCCCTGGTCTACTGTGGCGCTGGCATCCACCACCGCGCCCGCCAGGGCAAGAAATTCACCATTGGATTGTGGGGTCGCAGCCGAAAAAGCCTTCCCGGAAATGAGATCGGCCGACGCCTTAAGGAGTGCAGCCGGAGTACCGATATCGAGCCAGTAGCCACGATCGACAAAACCAAAGACACGAGCGCCTGAACTAAGTAAATCCGGAAATGTTTCGCGCTCCACACTTACTACTCGGCCCGCTGGAATTTTTGCTAGCGCAGATCGCGAGAAGGTATAGCACCCAGCATTAATAATGTTGGTGGGTGGATTCTCCATCTTTTCATTGAAAGCCAACACTCGATTATCACTATCGAGCTCTACTGCGCCAAATGCACGTGCATCGGCAACTTCAGTGAGATAGAGCGTGACATCGGCCTGATGGGAATCGTGGAAAGCGAGTTGGGCTGCCAAATCATGGCTACTCAAGACATCGCCATTGAAAATTGCTACTGCGCCATCGCCACTCAACAAATCAGCCGCATTCCGGATTGCACCGCCGGTGCCTAACGGCTCCTTTTCTACCGCGTATTTAATAGCGATGCCAAAGGCGCTGCCATCACCAAAATACGGTTCGAAGAGTTCGGCTTTAAATGATGTGGCAAGCACGATCTCAGTAATACCTGCTTCGCGAGCTTTGCGAATTTGATGTTCGGTGAAAGGCACACCAGCAACAGGCAACATCGGTTTAGGCGTTTGCAGAGTCAATGGGTGAAGTCGAGTACCCATTCCACCGACTAACAAAATGGCCGAGCGAGCGGAAGACATTAGAGCGCGGCCCGAATTCTCGCAGCGGCATCATTGATTGCCGCATCACTTGCGGTGAGTGCCACTCGAATATGGCGAGCGCTCTCGGTGCCATAGAAATGTCCAGGCGTTGCCAAGATTCCCAAGTCTGCCAACCATGAAATCGAATCCCAATCGGCTTCATTTCTCGTGCACCAAATGTAGAGACCAGCGTCAGAAAATTCGATGGTAAAACCAGCGTCGCGCAAGGCGGGAGCCAAAATTCCACGCCGATTGCGATAACGCTCTGCTTGCTCGCGAACATGTGCCTCATCAGCCAACGCAGCAGTCATCGCCCGTTGGACGGGAAGTGGCACCATCATGCCGGCGTGCTTTCGGACTTCGCGAATTCGGCCAATCAATTCTGAGTCGCCCACGATGAGCGCGGCGCGATAGCCGGCAAGATTCGAGCGCTTGGAGAGTGAGTGAACTGCCAACAAATTCTTATTATTTCCCGCAGCTACTTTCAGGATGGAAACTGGTTTACCTGCCCCGGCGGAGAAATTGAGGTAGCACTCATCGCTGGCTATGACTGCTCCAGTGCGACGGGAGTAATCAATCACGGCAGAAAGCTCTTCTTCGGAATGAATTTGCCCAGTGGGGTTTGATGGTGAATTGACCCAAGCAAGATCAGCTTCTGGCCAGGTAGAGGCATCAAGATCGACATCGATTGCTTGTGCATCTGCGATCATCGCGCCGACTAAATAGGTGGGGTATGCGACTTTCGGATAAATAACGCGAGGCGATTTAAGGATGGTAGGTAGCCACGCAACTAACTCTTTTGATCCGATTGTCGGAAGAACATCGAAATCACCAGTAACGCCCAGTACATCGCTCGCCCATTTTTTCATAGCAGCACGCAACTCTGGCGTTCCGATGGTTACGGGATAGCGGGGTGAATCGCTGGCTTCAATCAGAGCTTGTTGAATAAAGTCAGGAGTGGGATCTACCGGGGTTCCTTGGGAGAGATCGATCAAACCACCTGCGTGATTGCGAGCCCGTTCGCCATATGGCGCTAGGGCATCCCATGGAAAATCTGGAAGTTTCAGTGTTACTCGCTTGCCTTTGCAGGACGAGCAGTTACTGATGGGTGATCCTTGCCGGTTGCGCCAACTTTGCTAGCACCGCCAGGCGAACCAATTTCGACGAAGAATTCGCCCGCTACTTTGCCGAACTCTTTCCAGGCAGAGGGAACGTCATCTTCGTAGTAGATAGCTTCGACCGGGCAGACCGGTTCGCAGGCGCCACAATCCACGCACTCATCGGGTTGGATGTAGAGCATGCGATCACCCTCGTAGATGCAATCCACGGGACACTCTTCGATGCAGGACTTATCCTTGATATCGATACATGGCTCGGCAATAACGTAGGTCACGATCGGCTCCTTTAGATGAAGATAGAACTAGTAGAAAAGTCTGGGCGCCATTTCCTGCGCCATGGGTACAGAATAGGGCAATGAGGCCAGATCTAGGCGTAGGAAACCCGCCGCCCACAGAGATCGGCCGTCGCCATAGCATTCGACTGAAAACCAGCGATGGCGCTCGGGATTTGCTCGGGACCCTCACCGCTCCGACCGAGATCACTAAGAAGGATGGCAGCGTCCATTCCTTTGATCCCACCCAGATCCTTGCTTGGCGAGTCATCGAAGAACTCACTCGTCAGGCCGGCCAAGGTGCGCCGGCATCGCTACGCATTGCCGAACTCGAAGCCCTCTCCACCACGACCTGGCCGGCATCGGAAATCGTTGCGCGAGGTGGCTGGCTCTATCGCACTTCTGATGGCTACAACTTTCGATCGAACTCGGTCTTAATCACAGGTGACCCGGAGTTCGCCGACCCAGTGCTGCCATTAGATGAGGAATTAGATTTTCTGATCGCATATTTTGGAACGCGAAAACTTACGCCAACCATCGCACTCACCTTGCCTCGCTTTGAAACATTGGATCAGATCTTGGAAGCGAAGGGCTGGCAGATCGCAATCGATGCCCAGATGATGGTCGCCGATAAATCTGCCATCTCCCTAGGCCACTTCCCTTCCGGTTCTCCTGGGAGTCAGGCGCCCTACTCGGTAAAGCATTTTGACCACCCAGCTCCACTCTTCCAAGAGATTAGGGAGAATTCGAAAGCCCTCGAAGTCATGAGTAGTTATCCCGCCAGCTATATCTGCCTGGTTGATCACGATGGCGTTGGATTCGCAGCTGGTCGCATCGCAACGCTCGATGACTGGGCAATTGTGACCGCTATCTTTATCAAGCCCACGCACCGAGGTAAGAATTGGTCACGAGTACTTATGAAGGAAGTGCTCGATCGCACTGCGGCCAATAAGATCGCCCTACAGGTGGATAGTTCCAATCACGTGGCGCTCCATCTTTATACATCGCTCGGCTTTCGCAAGCATCATGATTATCGATTTAGGACTTGGGGGCAACGCAATTCATGAGCCCACAACTCCACCTCTACGACACCATGACGCGCCAGCTTCAGCCCCTGCCCAACGATTCTGATCGCGCCATCACGATTTATTGCTGCGGCCCTACGGTTTATCGCGATGCGCACGTGGGAAATTTTCGCACCTTCCTGCTTTCGGATTTAGTAGT
>CAIQXR010000222.1 GCA_903875815.1 uncultured Actinomycetes bacterium | reverse complement strand
CCATAAATGTGGGCGGTCTTCAATCCCAGGCTGTGATTTTCCAAATCGTGCCGGATGAACAGTTACTGGTGTTCCTGACGCAAATTCACCAGAAGGATCGAGGTCAATCGTGCCCGAGAGTTCGTGACCTGGAACGAGTGGTTCTTTGACGACGAATGCGCCGTTGGCACCTTCAAAGTAATAGTGAAGATCAGATCCACAGACTCCAATGTAGGCGACTTTGATCCGGACTTGGCCGGCGCTGGGTTCTGGGGTGGCTACTTCGACTAATTCCATATCGAGTTTGCCGTTGATCTTCAGTGATTGCATAAGGCGAAATTACACCACCGACCCCGCTCTCATTCCGTGATGTCCAAGCCGTTGGACTATTGCTCCGAATTCACTAATAGATGGGAGAGAATGAGCCATGACTGCGCGCCTGACTCGAGCAACTGCTCCCCACACCGCTCTGCTCTTACCTGATGGCGCCCCCGCACAAGGCATCGTTCATTTAGGTCTCGGAAATTTCCATCGCGCACACATGGCGGTCTACACCGCTCAAGCAGTCGCTCATTCCGGTGGCGATTGGGGCATCCTCGCCTATTCATTCCGGAGCAAGACGATCGCTGAAGCGATGCACGAACAAGACCTTCTCTATTCAGTGGTCACCATCGACCCAGCAATTAATTCGATCGACATTCCGGGAATCCATACTCAAGTCCTTGCTGGTCCTGAGAATTCAACTGCTGTTGTGGAAGCGATTGCTGCCGCGCAAACTAAAATCGTCTCACTGACTATTACTGAAGCTGGCTACAAAATTTCGCAGGCGACCGGTGGCCTTGATTTCACTGCTCCAGAAATTATTGCTGATCTCGCAGGTGATAGCGCGCCCACCAGCGCCATCGGAATGATTGTCCGTGCGCTAGCGCTTCGCAGCACATCTCATCGTTCACCCATTACTGTCTTGAGTTGCGACAATCTCTCCTCCAATGGCGATCGCACTCGATCACTTGTACTCGACTTTGTTCAGGCTATGGATCAATCAGCCGATCTCATTTCCTATATCGACAGTAGCGTGACTTTCCCTAATTCCATGGTGGATCGCATCGTTCCTGGCACCGAACCTCGCCACTTAGCATTGGTCGAAGAACGACTTGGTGTTCACGATGCCACGCCAGTTCCTGCAGAGGCTTTCACCATGTGGGTCATAGAAGATCACTTCGCTGCTGGTCGTCCTGCATGGGATCAGGTCGGCGCGATTATGAGCGATGAAGTTGAACTCTTCGAAATACTTAAACTTCGTTTGCTTAATGGCGCACATTCATTGATTGCTTATCTCGGTGGTCTTGCGCAGTGCGAAACTATCCCCGATTCTCGCTTCCAGCCCTTTATCGAAGATGCCATCAATAAAGTCCTCTTCCATGAGTACTTGCCGACGCTAACGCTCCCCAAAGGGCTCAATGCACATCTCTACATCGACCAACTCTTTGGCCGCTGGTCCAATACCGTGCTCGGTGATCGCACCAGTCGAGTCGGATCTGATGGTTCGGCCAAGTTGCCGCAGCGCGTTGCAACACCGGCAATTTTCCATATCGGCAACGGTCAGATGCCCCACATGTTGGCACTCACTGTCGCTGCTTAT
>CAIQXR010000221.1 GCA_903875815.1 uncultured Actinomycetes bacterium | reverse complement strand
TATAACCCCAATCAAGTCTGGGTATCAGAATCGCAAGGTGCGACTTCCCCTAAGGGCGATATTGCTGTCTCAGTGACATCAACATTTGGTACAGCTGATTGCAGCAAGGATGCTTGCGGAATCTTCGTGCGCCTCGATCACACCGCACCTACCGATATGTCAGAAGATCAGTTCTTTCCGATTTCCTTTGCTGCCGGAAGCGGCGCACCAGCGCTTGCGCCAGACACCATCTCTGCATCGATCAAGGGCAGCGCGCTTTCAACAAAGGCACCAGGAACACTCGCTTACCGCACACCTGTCACTGTTGATGTCATGACTGGCTCTGGCGCGACTGCCACCATCGTCTCATCGACACCAGATTGCGCCGTGAAGGGCAACACCATCGAAGCTCTCAAAGTCACTGCCGCAGGATGCGATTTCGCCATCACGTCGCCAGGAAATGCAATGGCAGCAGCGAAGACCTCACACTTCCCATTCATGATTGTGAAGGCAGATCAGAGCTTTGCTGCAATTGCTGCATCAGTGAAGGTCGGAAAGTCGATCACACTCCCTAGCCAGAGCAACTTCGGTGAAGCACTTACCTACAAGGTAGCGTCAAAGAATTGCTCCCTTAAGGGTTCAAAGCTCAGCGCTGTTAAGGCAGGTGCTTGCGCACTTACTGTCTCAGCAATGGGAAATGACAACTACAACGCGCTTGCTAAAAATGTCGAGGTTAAAGTTATTAAGTAAGAAGAAATTACTTTATAGCCAGGGCTCGAAGTCCAGCGATCGCAAATGTCACTGCGTTCTGGATTTCGGGTCCTGCTTCATTTCCGGACTCAATCCGGACCGACGCAGCATCGGTCACGCTAGAGAGAAATGCTGCGGCGCCTTGCAAATCTGTAATTCCAGTCAGCGCTAGCGCTTCACGAAGTGGTGCAATAAGTTTGCGGTGGCCAAGGGCAATCTCTTCTTTGCGATAAGAAGGCGTGGTCACAGTGTTGAGTGATTTCACCAACATATGGCGGCCATCTTCGACATAACGAAGGCCTTCGGCGATCCAAAGGCTGATCTTCTCAAAGGGATCGGTGGCATCTTTGATGGCATCTGCCAAGCGATCGGTGTAGTAATCAAGTTCTTCAATCACCAAGTCCGCAACTAAATCAGCAGAGCTAGAGAAATATTCGTAGATAGAACTGCGTGAGAGTCCTGCCTTGGCAGCAACAGCGGCCACGGTAATTGCTTGCGCGCCTTCCGAAAGTGCAAGTTCCATCGCAGCAGCCATCAATTGTTGGCGACGTAGCTCGCGGTGAGCCATAAGGCTCGGGGCTTGGATCTTAGGCACGGCTCAATTCTCCTACGAGTTACGGGCGCGCGCTAGTTGACGCATGGAATGCCGTTGCCTTCAACAGCTTTTCCATTTGCTTGTGCGGTGAAGTTGATTTTCTTCGCAGTAGTTGTGTCTGCCGTCACGGTATCGCCCTTAGCGCCGGCCTTGGGATAGAAGAGATTCTGGACAAATGCCTTTACTGCAACGGGATCAATCTCATTGACTGATTGTCCGTTGATCATGCCGTACTTAAGAATTGGCGCAGTATGGAACGTGATGTGACCACCAGTAAGTGCCTTTGCTTGTGGCAAGAAACCAAGCACATCCCAATCTTGATCGATAACAACATCTTTCTTCGCCACATTGAGCAGCGCAGAGATCTTTCCGATATCTCCGAAGATTCCTTGGGTGCGGAACTTGGTGATCACACCGGTAATGAATGCTTGTTGGCGATGGGTGCGATCGAGATCACCATTAGGAAGTCCATGGCGCTGTCGAACAAACTTAAGTGCATCGGCGCCAGTAATTGTCTGCAATCCTGCTGGGAAGATTGCGCCTGAGTAATGCGAATCATTTACCGCGTGGTTCAAACAGACTTGCACACCACCCAGTGCCGTTGCGAGATCGTAGAACCCAACCAGATTGACTTCAGCGAAGTGATCGATGGGAACACCGAGCAATTGCGAAATAGTTTGGATGGTTGCAGTACGTCCCGCTTCGCGGCTGAGCTGTTCGCGCTGAGGGTTCGGAACGCCCTGCTTAATTAATTTGAGCTCGGCATAATATTTTGCCAGGCCATAGGCCTCTTTGATCTTATGTCCGCCCAACCCTGGTACTTGGACATAGTCATCGCGCGGAATAGAGACAGCGACGGCCTTCTTGCCACCGGCTGGGATGTGAATCAAAATCATGGTGTTGGTGTTGTAGCCACCGATAGAGCTAGAGGATCCCACGTGCATGATGTCGAGAAGTTTGCGCGGCAGATCGTTGCCGTTGTTATCGCGGCGCGAATCGAGGCCAAGTAACAAGATATTCGTGTCGCCACCGGATGATTGGGTTGCGCCATTGAGCGCCTTAGAGCGCGGGATGGCTTTGCTGGCGGTATTAGAGATGAAGTAGGTGGCGCCAGAGGCGATGACCAGTCCTAATGAGGCGGCAATCGCAATTCTCTTTAACCATACGCGCATGATCCCAATCCTATCGAAGATCCGTTATTACAATTGGCAGTATGAGTAACCCAAGCCGAATCGCACGTTTTAATACCGCACTTGCCGCAAAGATCACCGGAGGCGTTGCCACGATGTGGTGCGCATACATCTTTGCTGCCATCGCTTTTATTTCACTTCCAGCAGCTCTCAAGACGGGTAACGCAATCACCATCGTTGCTTGGGTCGCCCAGACATTCCTGCAGTTAGTGCTGCTCTCCATCATCATGGTGGGCCAGAATGTCGCATCCGCCGCGGTAGAACAGAAGATCAATGAGACCCACACCGCATCGCTCGGCGAGTTTGAACTCGCTAAAGAGGCGCGTGAGCTCGCCAATAAAGAATTGGCTGAACTCAAAGAGATCGCCGCCGAGATTCACCGCGTGATTCGGGATATTGAGAAGAAATAGTTCTCAGGACACTTTACGGATTTTCTTTTAGAATCTCAGGGTTGGTGGAATTAACTATCCGCCAGATGGCCACGAGAATGATTGTTGGCCCTGAGTTGTGGAGGAGTCTGATGAAGAGTTCACTCGGAAAGATTGCAATCGGCTTTGTTCTTGGCAGCGTTGTCGCTGGCGGAGTCGCTACAGCAGCTGGAACTTTTAGCGGCACCAATGTCGTGAAGGCGTGCGTCGACAATAAGACCAACGCTATCTACGCAACTTCGACTGGCACTTGACCAGTCACTCGTACCCTAGTGACGCTCGGCGATCAGAGCG
>CAIQXR010000220.1 GCA_903875815.1 uncultured Actinomycetes bacterium | reverse complement strand
TGAGGCGGAGCTCTTCTTTGTAGTTAAAAGTAGGGCTGGGGCGGGCGCCAGCATGGGTATCCATGACTTGCAGGTGGATCGTATTTGAACCCACATCTAGAACCCCGAGGCGCATGGGCTGAAGATACTCGGTTTCAGACGTGGGAAAAGCACCCTTTTACTCGTGCCATAATTAGCCCTGCAGAATCCGGCAGTCGAAAGTCCGCCTCCCTAGCTCAGTGGTAGAGCATCCGCCTTGTAAGCGGAAGGTCGTCAGTTCAATCCTGACGGGGGGCTCCAGGAATTCATCTCCTCCTCACCTTCTCGCAAATTGGCTAGCCCCGAATCGGTGGCTCGTTCTGATCTAATAGCCTGATGTTCAGCCGAAAGAAATCCAAAACCATTGTTGTCGTCGGCGGCGGTGTCATCGGCACCATGCATGCCTGGTTGGCCTTAGAAGCGGGCCATAAGGTGATTCACCTCGAGCGCGACCTCGCGCCACAGTCCGCATCGATTCGAAACTTTGGACTGGTCTGGGTGAGTGGCCGCGAAGCTGGTCCGGAGTTGGCACTCGGTTTACGCGCTCGCGAACTATGGGGCGCTATTGGGGCGAAATCAGAAATTGGCTTTCGCGCAAACGGCTCGCTTACCGTTGCTCAGAATGAAGCGGAGTTAGAAGTTCTGCGTGAAGCGTCGGAGATGGCCGATGCGAAAGAGCGCGGTTTTGAATTGCTATCTAGCGATGAAGTAAAGCGATTAGAACCGGTCCTCAATGGAAATCACTTAGGCGCACTTCGTTGCACCACTGATGCTGCCGTCGAACCATCCTTATTACTCAATGGTCTTCGTACTGCCATGCTTGCCAATGAAAAATATTCATGGCATCCCCGCTTTGAAGTTGTTAAATACAAGAAGACCGATTCGGGCCATACCGTTAAATCTGCTGAGGGCGTGAAAGTCTCTGGCGATCTCATCGCATTTGTACCGGGCGCCGTTCACCATGGTTTCCTGTCAGAATTCTTCGAAGGAGCAGCGCTTCGTAAAGTACGCCTTCAAATGGGTGCGACCGTCCCGCTCGCTCAAAAATTGACCCATTCAGTGGCAGATGGCGATTCGCTCCGCTATTACCCAGCTTTCAAAGATCTTTCACTCCATACCTTGCCACCTCAGAGTGGAGTTGCGGCAGAGCGCAAAATGCAATTACTCCTGGTTCAACGTCTGGATGGCTCCTGCACCATTGGCGATACCCATGAATATGTCGAACCATTCGATCACGAAATCCAAGAAGCACCTTATGAGCATCTCTCGAATGTAATTTCCAATCTCTTTGGAGTCCAAGCGCCCAAGATTGAACGACGTTGGGATGGCGTTTATAGCCAATCCACTAACAAGGAGATTTACTTCCGTAAAGATATTGCCAAAGGCGCAGTCATTGTTACTGGCGGTGGCGGTCGAGGAAATTCACTTGCACCAGCAATTGCAGAGGAGACGATCCAAGCATGGGGGCTATAAAGCTAGCGATTTTCGATGTTGCAGGGACAACGGCCAAGGATGATGGCCTGGTTGTCCAAGCCTTTCAAGATGCTATTTCGGCTAGTGGTTACAGTGCCCAAGAGGTAGAAAAAATGACCGAGTACGTTAATGCCACCATGGGGCAGCGAAAAATCGATGTCTTTACTCACCTCTGCAATGGCGATCTGAAGAAAGCTGAGGCGATGCACGAAGATTTCGTTTCGGCATATACCTCCATCGTTCAGCGTGGTGGCCTAGAGGAGTTCGAAGGTATTTCAGATTTCTTTAGAGAGCTCCGATCTGCAGGAGTCGGAATCGGCATTACCACCGGCTTTCCGCGTGAAATTCTTGACCCGATTCTCGATGGCTTGAATTGGAATGAGTTAATTGATCTTTCGGTTGCCGCCTCAGAGGTTCCGCGCGGACGCCCAGCGCCCGACATGGTCCTTCGCTCCATAGAAATTTACAACCAGATGAACGGCGGGGAAATAACACCTGCACAAGTCGCAGTCATTGGCGATACGCCATCGGATGTTGAGTCCGGATTGAGCGCAGGCGCTGCACTCACGATCGCGGTGACGAGCGGTGCCTTCGATAGAGCTGCGCTAGAACAATTGGGCGCGACGCACGTACTTAATTTTTCCACAGCGGCGCTGGAAATCCTTATTTCTTAAACTTTTAGGCGATAGGAATTGTTAACCAAGCCGTCACTCATTCACACCACAAAAACTATTGGCTAGAAACCTTCCTGCGATGAGATTGCGTCACCAATCCATAAGGGGGATATATATGCGCAAGCGTATTCTTGGTGGAGTAATTGCAGCCACAATGGCAGCAGCTTCACTAGTGGCAACATCTGCAGCATCACATGCAGCAGTAGATTTTTCAAAGTGCACATCAGTTAAAGAGTGCGGCGGCATGGATGCTCTCGTAGCAGCTGCTAAAAAAGAAGGAAAGCTCAACGTCATTACCCTTCCTCGCGACTGGGCTAACTATGGCGAAGCTATGGATCTCTTCCAGAAGGCTTTCGGAATCAAGATCACAGATGACAATCCAGATGGATCATCTGCTTATGAAATTCAGACCGTAAAGACAGCTCCAGCATCAAAGGTTCCAGATGCAGTTGACGTCGGTATCACCTATGGCGCAGATAACGCGAATCTCTTCGCTCCTTACAAGGTCCAGAACTGGAACGACATCACTCCTACCTATAAGGATGCAAACGGTCGCTGGTATGGCGATTATGCAGGTGTCATCGCTCTCTCCTACGACACATCAATCTCAAAGGCTCCTAAGTCTTTCGCTGATCTCAAGGATCCAGCATTCAAGAACCAGGTAGCTATCGGTGGCGACCCTTCAGGTGCTCAGGAAGCGCTGATGTCAGTCTTCGCTGCAAACCTTTCATCAGGTGGAACACCAGATAACGTTCAGCCAGGTATTGATTACTTCAAGAACCTCAAGTCTTCAGGTAACTTCGTTACAGCACTTGCCAGCGGTCAGAACTTCCTTGCTGGTGCATACAAGGTCTCCTTCTCATGGTCCTTCAACGGTCCAGGAGCAGTTGCAACTGCAGCTAAGGCTGGAAAGACAGTGAAGTACATCATTCCTTCCGATGCAGTTATCAAGGGAACTCCATACATCATGGGTATCCCATTCAACGCTCCACACCCAGCTGCTGCTCGTCTCTGGACAGAGTTCCTCTACTCAGAGAACAAGGGCAAGGGCTCAATGGATGTAAATGCATCATTCCTTAAGGGCAAGACCGGATCACAGGTCTTCGCTGCAATCAACGGTGGCCAGAACATCTGGATCGCTGGCGGCGCACTCCCAATCGAATACGACGCAATGGTTGCTAAGAAGACCAACGCAACTGCACCAGATGGATACGGAATTCCAGCCGGCGCAAAGATCGTTACACCAACTCCTGCACAGCAGGATGCGGCTAAGACACTTCTCAAGGCACAGTGGCCAGCAATCGCTGGAAACTAATCCGGTAAAACGGTTAGAGAAGTAATCACAACCTAATGACCGAGGCGGGCACGTTTGAGACTCTTGAGGGAGAGTCTGGGCGTGCCCGCTTCTCATTTCTTTTGGCACGCATTAAAAAATCTTCCTCCCGCACGCCCTTCACTTCGCTCTTCCCATTAACTCCCTTTTTTATCTTCGCCGGCTTCTTCCTCCTTTGGCCTGTTGTAGCTGTCACCATTCGCTCACTCCAAGGAAATGATGGTCAATGGACGTTTTCCAATTACATAGCGATCACTCATGGTTCTTATCGCCATGCATTTTTCACGAGCATCAAGCTCGCTTTGATTACCGCAACTATCGGCTCGCTCTTGGGTGCACTCTTTGCCTATACCGTTGTGAGATTTGCGGGTCCGAAGCTCACCTCTATTCTCGACAGCATTTCCGCAGTCTTCGCTAACTCTGGTGGCGTGCCACTGGCTTTTATGTTTGTTGCCTCATTTGGCGTCGAAGGCTTTGTCACAAAGGCACTGAAGAGCCTTGGCTGGGATATCTATGCCGGGCATTTCACTATCTTCTCCTTCACAGGCGTAGTAATGGTCTACTCCTTCTTCCAGATACCACTGATGTTCTTAGTTTTTAAACCAGCAATCTCTGGTCTTCGCAAGGAGTGGTTAGAAGCGAGCACCAGTT
>CAIQXR010000219.1 GCA_903875815.1 uncultured Actinomycetes bacterium | reverse complement strand
CCAGGAAAAGTTCTCGTCCCTGGCCGTTTACTTGCTGAGATTGCTCGTTCACTTCCAGCCAAGCCAATCACTTTTACCTTAGATGGAACACGTGTTCTTGTCACAGCCGGCAGCGCAAAATTTACTTTGCCAACTTTGCCAGCAAATGAATATCCGAACTTACCTACCATTCCACCAGCAGCAGGAATTATCGCTAGCGATATTTTTGCAACCGCAGTAAACCAAGTGGCTGTCGCAGCAGGTAAAGATGATTCACTTCCCACACTTACTGGTGTTCATGTTGACATCAAAGGCGACAACATCACCTTGGCCGCAACCGATCGATATCGGTTGGCAGTAAAAGAAATTAAATGGTCTGCGCAAAGCGCAGATCTAGAGACTGCAACACTCTTACGCGCTCGCACACTTTTTGATGCAGCGAAAGCTTTATCGAGTTCTTCTAATGTCACTATTGCGCTTTCACCAGTGGGCTCTAATGAAAAGCTTGTTGGATTCCTCTCTGATGATAAAACAATGACATCACGAACACTCGATGGAACTTTCCCACCGTTCCGCCATCTACTTCCCACCACCACAACAGCCGAAGCGACAATCGAAGTTGCACCATTCTTAGATTCCGTGCGACGTGTAGCACTGGTGACAGATAAGACCGTCCCACTTCGTTTGATTTTCTCAGTAAACTCGCTTCAGCTTGAAGCTGGTGCTGGCGATGATGCGCAAGCCACTGAAAATCTAGAGATTGATTACACCGGCGAAGATATTAATATCGCTTTCAACCCCACCTTCCTTACTGATGGGTTGCAGGCAATCGGCACACCATTTGTGCATATTGGATTTACTGGCGCGAATAAGCCAGCTGTGCTCTCTGGTAAATCAGAGGCAGATGGCGCAATTAATGAAGGTTACAAATATCTCTTAATGCCTATGCGCTATACCTCTTAAGCGCCCGCACAACTCTTCACCATGCAGATCTCACATCTCGCACTCACTAACTTTCGTTCCTACCCCGAACTCGCATTACCGCTTGAGCCTGGGATCACGATCTTTATTGGGCGTAACGGTGAAGGCAAAACCAACATCGTGGAGTCGATTCTTTACCTTTCTTACCTCTCTTCCCATCGCGTATCGGCAGATCAACCACTTGTTCGACTTGGAAGCACTGCGGCTTATATCCGAGCTAATACCAAACTCCCTGATCGCGATGTCTTGGTGGAGTTAGAGATTAATGCCGATAAAGCTAACCGCGCCCGCATTAATCAAAACCCAGTGCGCAGCCAGAAAGAACTATTTGGAATAGTGCAGGCTATTTACTTCTCGCCCGAAGATCTAGATCTTGTTCGCGGCGACCCATCAGAGCGCAGGAAGTTTATTGATCAATTTATTATGTTGCGATCACCACGCATGGCAGGTGTGATCTCCGATTATGAACGAGCTCTACGCCAACGCAACACGCTGTTAAAATCTCGAGCGGGAAATGAATCACTCTCTTCCTGGGATGAGCAAGTGGCGAAATTTGGCGGCGAGATCATTGCGGCCCGAATCAGCACTTTGCAAACTTTCGAACCGATCTTCCAAGAGATTTATAAAGAGATCTCTTCAACCAAACCCGCTTATATTTTATATAAGTCGAGCATTGACGAACCTTCTACTGATGCAGAAGTAAATACCAGCAAAATTCTTGAGCGGATGCGAGTCACACGATCGGCAGAGATCGAACGAGGTCTCACACTAACTGGCCCGCATCGCGATGATCTACTTCTCCACCTAGGAGATCATTTAGTAAAAGGTTTTGCTAGCCATGGCGAATCGTGGTCTATAGCGCTGTCATTAAAATTGGCGACTTATAAATCGTTAACAGATGAAGGCCTCTCACCAATTTTGGTGCTGGATGATGTCTTCTCTGAATTAGATGAAGAGCGCCGTATTCAACTCATTGAATTAGCAAAGAAGGCGGAGCAAACATTTATCACTGTCGCGGTGGAGAGCGATCTCCCCAAAGAATTGACTGGCGCGAGATATATTGTGAAATCAGGATCCGTTACTGCGGCAGGTAAAACACATGAGTGATTTAGCAAGAGAGCTATATAAGTCGTGGCGCAATTACGCCCGCAAAAATCGCGCAGAGATTGGCGGCGAAGATGAAGTGCGCGAACGAAATGAAGATCCACTCAAACTCGGAAATGTTTTAGATCAACTTGTTGCGACAAGAAACTGGAAGCAAGGGATCGCCGAAGGAACACTCTTTACTGAGTGGGAGCAGATTGTCGGTAGTGATCTGGCAATTAATGCCCAACCCATTTCATTGCTCGAAGGTGAGCTCACTATTCAAACCACATCAACTGCCTGGGCTACACAACTCAACATGATTGCCCCCAACCTCCTCAAAACCATCAGTGGGTCAGCCCCTGGCGCCTTGGTTGAGCGGCTGACGATCATTGGCCCCCAAGCGCCGACTTGGAAGAAGGGGCTTCGGACCATTCGAGGCGGTAAGGGCCCTCGAGATACCTACAGTTAAACTCCCAATACCTCTGCCGCGTGAAATCCCCCCAGAACGGTCAAAGAAGGCCGATTTCGGTGGCTTATATATCCAGAAGTGACTAGGATCAGAGCCTGCCGATCGCCAAAAACGGGCGAGGCTCGATTTTGGGGAGATTTCCCCTCTAGGAAGGCGAGGTGCTCGAATGTCTGAGAACTCCTATAACGCCTCCAACATCACCGTCCTTGAGGGCTTAGACGCCGTCCGCAAGCGCCCGGGTATGTATATCGGCTCGACTGGCGAACGCGGCCTCCACCACCTGGTCTATGAAGTCGTCGACAACTCCGTGGATGAAGCTCTCGCTGGCTATTGCGACACCATCATCGTCACACTTTTGGAATCTGGCGGCGTTGAAGTAATTGATAACGGTCGAGGAATTCCGGTCGATATTCATCCTGTTGAAAAGAAACCAGCTCTCGAAGTTGTTCTCACCGTTCTTCACGCCGGCGGAAAATTCGGCGACGGTGGTTATTCAGTCTCTGGTGGTCTCCACGGTGTGGGCATCTCAGTCGTAAACGCACTCTCTACCGATGTTGAAGTAGAAGTACAACGAGATGATTTTTATTGGTATCAAGAATACAAACTCGGCGTTCCACAAAAGCCGGTTCGTAAAGGTGATGCAACAACAGGCCACGGAACAACGGTTCGCTTCTGGCCATCAAAAGATATCTTCGAAACTACTGAATTCTCTTTTGAAACACTCTCTACTCGCTTCCGCGAAATGGCATTTCTCAACAAAGGTCTCACTATCGTTTTGAAAGATCAACGCGCGGGCCATGTTAATGAGAAAGGCGAGCAACTCGAAGTTACCTATCATGCCGAAGGCGGCATTATTGATTTCGTGCGCCACTTAAATCTTTCCAAGGGCGAGCAACATAAATCCATTATTGCTTTCCAAGCCGAAGACACTAAGCAGAAGAT
>CAIQXR010000218.1 GCA_903875815.1 uncultured Actinomycetes bacterium | reverse complement strand
TACGAATGCTCAGGGAAGTGCGACCCAGACTTACACGCTTACTGTCAATTAATTCAGCGGCACCATTGCGTTGAGATCGGTATCGACCACGCTCTTCTTATTGGCATCAAGAATAAAAACTTTCTTAAGGTAAGAGCCGCGCGTTAAACCTTGAACACACACACCAATAAATCGCTTCTGCTCGTGCGGTTTGAAAGTAAGGTTCAAATCTTTTTGGCAGTAGACATTTCCGTAATAAATTAAGGCGCCGGTTCCATTGCGTGGATCTGCGGGGCCGCGAAGCACGCCATCATCACCCTTGAAATAAGGGTTACCCATCAAAGTCTGAGTGGAGTTGGTCTTATTAGTAAAAGTGATAGACATGTGACAGACCGGCCCCGAACAGCCAAATGGGCTATATGCAGTATCGACATTCATCGTGAAAATTTTGCTCGAGCCATTATCTGTTAATGCGCCATGAAGGTTAAAGAAATAGTAAGAACCGCTAGCAATGGCGATCGCGAAAACGGCGCCCCAGGCAGCTTTCTGAAAGGGGTTCATCTGTAAGAAAAGTCGAAGGCGGGTAGCAAAGCGCTTATCCGGAGTGCGATTTTCAGGGTGGAGATCCATGGCGACGATAGCGCCGCACTTCTTGCAATAGTAAGCGTCTTCTGCGATCCGATACTTACAAGTAACACACATCCACGCTTTAACTCGTTTGTTCTTCTTGGCCATGAGGGCAGTCTAATACTGAGGGTTCGAGATATCCCGTACTCATGAATACAGTTCACCTAGCATCTTTCGTCGATAGCATCCGCCTTACTCTTCACGTTCTTGGCGCCACCATCTGGGTCGGCGGCCAATTCACTCTTGCCGGCCTGGTCCCCATGCTTCGTAAATCTCATCCCGAAGCGCTCTCATCTTTGGCAAAAGCATTTAACAAAATTGCTTGGCCGGCCTATGCCTTACTTATTATTACCGGCGCATGGAACATGATGTCTCTTCCCAAGAGCTTGCCTTCCAACTACGCAGTCTTTCTCAGTGTGAAAATGTCGGTCGCGACCTTCTCAGGTATCGCAGCATTCATTCACATGAAGGCAAAGACACCAAAATCGATCGCATTATGGGGATCACTTAGCGGTCTCGCCGCTCTTAGCGCTACCTATTTTGGAGTACTGATCGCTGGTTAAACCAGCTTTAGCCAATGAAAAAATTCATCACCGAACTGCCAGCGCGCATTGTCAAGCTCTTCACTGACCGAAAGATTTGGGTTCGCCAAGTCGCGGTCACGGGAATTGCATGTGCAACTGCCTGGCAGATCGGTGATTTAATTCTTAAGCACGGTGGCTTGGTTGCCGCGATTGTTTGCGGCTTGAGTATCCGAGTCTCGCTCCACAAATCAGTGCGCGAAGGTTTTGGTCAGATTGTTGGTACGGCAATCGGCGCATCGGTGGCGTTACTCAGCGTCTGGCTCTTTCATTTTGGATTTATTTCGGTAGGAGTCACCGTCGTACTTTGTTCGGTAGTTGCTCGCGGATTGCATTTAGGTGAAGTGGCGTCGGTGAACGTCCCCGTAACCGCGTTGATCGTTATTGGCCCAGGACTTAGTGAATCGACTGCAGCAACCAGGCTCATTTCCACTCTCATTGGCGCTTCTACGGCAATCGTTTTTAGCTACTTTTCACATCCAAAAACTCCCGCCGGTCGGGCCGTTGATCAAATTTCTTCACTTGCCAGCCGCTCTGCTCTACTTTTGGGCAAGATGTCAGAAGGCGTTGCTGCTGGCTACACCCAAAAAGATGCAGGGGAGTGGCTTGCTAAAGCGCGACTTCTTGTGGAGGAAATTCCCAAAGTACGCGCCCAAGCACTGGAAGCAAAGAGTTTTGCACGCTGGTTTCCCACTGCCGAAAAGGACGAAGCCGAGGAGTTATACATTCGCGGCGTTGCCGTCGAACATACCGTTGTGCAAATTCGCACCATCGCTCGCACGCTCTTCGACTCAGTTGTCGAAGGGGGACTCGCTGATAGCACCCAACGCCAAATAGCCGAAGCTTTATCTGCCGCTAGTTTTGCGATCTCATCAAAGGTGGAGGAGATTCAAGGTGATGACGGCGGAGAAGCCTCCGATGCTGCTACCGAAGATGCCCGACTTGCAGGCGCGAATTTGGCCGAAGCTCTGATCGAGGAAGCCGGTGAAGTCAGCTCGGAACAATTGGTGCGAAGCATCTCTTTGGTCAGCAATATTGAACGCATTGCAGATTCACTGGACGAGAGCTCGCCCGCACTGAAAGATGTGAAAACTCCCGATGAGCCGGCTTCCAATAAAGTCATGGCGGTCTCGCCGATCGATCAGACGACCCAATTAACTCGCCGAGTTTTGCGCCCGTTTAAGAAGAAAAAGAAGAAGTAACTACTTCAAAATATTGACGGCGCGCGCGATCACCAAGCCAACGGTAATCAGCGAGGTTGCCGACTGCACCATCATCAAACTCTTAGCCCAGCGGGTAAGTGGAAGAACATCGGTGGGACTAAATGCGCTGGCATTGGTAAATGAGATGTAGAGATAATCAAAGAAATTCGGCGCCCAATGCTCAGGGCTATATTCGGGCGAACTCATCTGCGGGAAGAGGAAATCAGGGTACGGATCAAGTGCTTGGGCTCGCGCGCCTGGACCGCCGCGATCAAATTCCCAGAACCACAAACTAAAAATAACGATATTGGTCAGCCAAATTGAGCCACCAAAGGCCAGCAAATTTGTGGGGTTATTGACGGTGCCATCGATCAAACCACGAATCAGTTCGATGACAGAGGCGATATTAGAAAGTGTCATCACACTAACGAGGGCAATTCCTACCACCCAGCGGCTTTTTCGGTGCGCCTTAATACGTCCCGGATTTAGAACGATCAGGACGATTGCTAAAGCCGCTTCAACCAAACAAATCCATGGCTGAATTTTTAGCGAGAGCGATTTGGGCAATCCAAATTGAAGGACAATGACTAGCGCAACAACGATCATTACTGGCCAACGTGGCTCACCTTTATGGGGTCGATGCCAATGTGGAAATTCTGGAAGGTGGTAGTTGGTCACTTAAGCGTCGCTCCCACAGCTTTGGTCTGCCAGAGTGTCAAGACTTTGGTGGCCATAGTTTCGATAACGGAGCGGGTCTTCTCATCAACTTGAGTAAGTAAGCAACTATCCATCAAGTTACATGCCCAAGTTGTGTAACCGGCATTAAAGACAGCTGCGCCGCTGGGTGCTGCGTACCAACTAGTTTCTGCTATCGGATGATCGGTTCGAAGTGATGAAGTCACTTTGAGTGGGGTCGTCAATTTAAGATTTCCCCGCATAATTACTTTGATATTAGGTGGCGACTGTGGACCCGGGAAAGTGCGCTCGACTTCAGATGTGGGATCAAGACCATCGATATGAGCATTGGCAGGAAGTCCCAGCCACGAAGGTATAGAAACTGCTTGCATGCTGCCATAGACGTGAACACCATCGGTTAATTCACCAGTGAGAAGAGTCGATGGAACATTGACGCGCTTATCATCAAATTGAATGGTGACATTGTTGGGGTCGGTGACCGGGTCATCAGTGGAGGATCGATACTCCACGATATGTCGCTCTTTACCTGTGGGAGAGCTATTCATACGGGCTTGCCAATAAATGGAGTTACCGCCAAGAAATGCCAAATTGGTTCCGTTATTTCGTGCCGCAAAGAGCGCGCTCTGCATGCGACGGGTGGCATATTCGGGGTGGCCAGACATCACTAAACCGTTGTATTTCTCAGTAATTGATGGCCATTGATCGATATCGGTATCCATATATTGATCGACGTTGAGGCCTTGCTTCTCCATGAATTGCACAATGGGAAGGGCATCTCGGCGAATATGGTTGGCGCCACTACCGACTATTGGGCGATCAAAAGATGCGACGCGGCTGCGCTCCGCACGTCGTTCATCTTGAGTACCGCCGGGTCCAAGATAGAGCGAGTACCCACCGAACGTGTTGTAGGCATTCCACGTCATCGATGAATGGATCAATGCAAGTGCGGAAGATCCTGCTGGACTTCGAACGACTAGCGGATAACTACCTTCAATAGTGCCACTGGGTGAGACGGTATTAATGAGATAAAAACCGGGAACCCAATCGTTGGTGACATCGACTTTAAGCGTTGTCGGCCATTTCGTTTGAACCATGCGCACACTGCCTTGCGCCTTAGGCATGGCTTGTTCAGAAAGTTGGATGGGCTTAGATGTCCAAATTAATCGTGCGCCGGCACCGTTGTACCAACCGATGCGAAGTGCCTGAATTGTTCGCGGACCATCTTGGAATGAGAAGTGATGATTGTTATAAAGCGAAGCATGAACGCCAAAACTCTCACCACACGAAACAGATTCTTTATCGAGCCAGAGCGTACTGCTCGCAGGATTTGCTAAATCTAAATTGGCCCAATCT
>CAIQXR010000217.1 GCA_903875815.1 uncultured Actinomycetes bacterium | reverse complement strand
TTAGACCAATTAAGCCTTATTCAGCGTTCTGGTTGACCTTCTTGGCGCGGCCAACGTTACGGGCGCGCTCATTCTGATCGAGAATTACCTTGCGAACGCGAACGTGCTTAGGAGTTACTTCGACGCACTCATCTTCGCGACAGAATTCCAAAGCTTGCTCGAGGTTGAGAAGGCGTGGTGGAATGATGCGGTTGGCATCATCGGCGCCAGACGAACGCATGTTGGTCAGCTTCTTTTCGCGGACGATATTGACATCCATATCTTCTGGACGTGAATTCTCGCCGACGATCATGCCTTCATACACTTCAGTTCCAACTTCGAGGAAGATTACGCCACGCTCTTGGACGCCATCGACTGCATATGCAGTAACAGTTCCACGACGATCGGCAACGAGTGATCCGCTCAAACGAGTGCGGATTTCACCGCTCCAGTTCTCGTAACCATCGAAGACGTGGTGAATAAGACCAGTTCCGCGAGTTTCAGTAAGGAATTCAGTACGGAAACCAATGAGACCACGAGAAGGAACCTTGTAATCCATGCGGATCCAACCAGTACCGTGGTTCACCATTTGCTCCATGCGGCCCTTGCGAAGCGCCATCAATTGAGTAACAACGCCGAGGTAATCCTCAGGAATATCAACGGTCAAACGCTCCATTGGCTCCTGCAACTTGCCGTCAACCATCTTCACAACTACCTGTGGCTTTCCGACAGTTAGTTCGAAGCTTTCGCGACGCATCATTTCGACGAGAACAGCGAGCTGCAATTCACCGCGACCTTGAACTTCCCAAGTATCTGGGCGATCAGTGTTAACTACGCGAAGTGAGACGTTACCGATGAGCTCTGCATCCAAGCGGTTCTTCACCTGGCGAGCAGTAAGCATCTTGCCCTCTTGACCAGCAATCGGTGAGGTATTGATACCAATTGTCATCGAAATCGAAGGCTCATCGACGATGATCGGAGGAAGTGCATGTGGTCGCTCAAGATCGGCAAGGGTTTCGCCCAAGGTAATGGTTTCGATACCAGCGATAGCAACAATGTCGCCCGGGCCAGCCTCTAATGCTGGAACGCGTTGCAAGCCATCGGTAATAAGAAGTTCGGAGATCTTCACACGCTCTGAAGAACCATCGGTCTTCATCCACATGACAGTCTCGCCCTTTTTGATGATGCCTTCGCGAATACGGCAGAGCGCGAGGCGACCAAGGTATGGAGAGGAGTCGAGGTTAGTGACGTGAGCCTGAAGTGGCGCACCTTCGTGATAGACCGGAGCTGGGATGGTGTCGAAGATGACTTCGAAGAGCGCATCCAAGTTTTCACGATCTGGCATAACGCCATTTTCAGGGCGAGTCATTGAAGCGCGGCCAGCTTTCGCTGATGCATAAACAATTGGGAATTCAATCTGCTCTTCATTTGCATCGAGATCCAGGAAGAGACCGTAAGCCTCGTCAACAACTTCTGGAATACGTGAATCGGGACGGTCAACCTTGTTAATAACCAAGATGACGGGAAGATTCTTTTCGAGCGCTTTACGAAGTACGAAGCGAGTCTGTGGAAGTGGACCTTCGGAAGCATCGACGAGAAGAATTACACCATCGACCATTTCGAGTCCGCGCTCTACTTCGCCACCGAAGTCGGCGTGGCCTGGGGTATCAATAATATTTACGGTCTGCGCGCCACGACGAATCGACGTGTTCTTCGCGAGAATGGTAATTCCCTTTTCGCGTTCGAGATCCATCGAGTCCATCACGCGATCGCGATCTTCGCCCTCTTTTTGGTGCTCCGAGAAAGCGCCTGATTGAGTCAACATGGCATCGACCAAAGTGGTCTTGCCGTGGTCTACGTGGGCAATGATGGCGACGTTGCGAAGGTCATCGCGCTTCTTGAGTTCGCCAGTGATGTATGGGCTCTTCTCGTACTTAATTTTTGACATGTTTAAATAAACCTAAATTCCGTTTGATGTTGTGCAAGGGTAGCATCCAGCACGAATAACCTTGAATTTACGCTTGTTTTACTGCGAAGTAGCGTGAAATAGAGCCGAATGCACCGCAATGCACACGGATAAATCGCTTATTAGTTATTAAACCTAAATTCCACGACATCGCCATCGGCCATGACATATTCCTTGCCTTCCATGCGGGCTTTGCCCTTAGCACGAGCTTCGGCAACAGAACCGGCCGCAACGAGATCATCAAAGGAGATGACCTCGGCTTTAATAAATCCTTTTTGGAAATCGGTGTGGATGACTCCTGCGGCAACTGGCGCAGTGTCGCCCTTATGAATTGTCCAGGCACGGGTCTCTTTTGGACCGGCAGTGAGATACGTCTGAAGTCCCAACGTATTAAAACCAACGCGAGCAAGAGTCTTAAGGCCTGGCTCTTCTAATCCGATTGCCTGCAAGAGTTCGAGTGCATCAGCATCATCGAGTTCAGAGAGTTCAGCTTCAGTCTTGGCATCCAAGAAGATTGCTTCCGCTGGAGCAATCATCGCCTGCAACTTTGTGCGAAGTGCTTGGTCGCTTAATTCCGAGGCATCCACATTAAAGACATAGAGGAATGGCTTCGCGGTGAGAAGGTGGAGTTCATAGAGCGCTGTTAAATCAACTTTCGACGCGGACAACAACTTTCCTTCATTCAATACTTTTTGTGCTTCTTGCGCGGCAGCCAAGACCGGCGCCTTATCTTTGGAGACGCGCGCCTCTTTTTCTAACCGCGGAATTGCTTTCTCGATGGTCTGCAAATCTGCGAGCGCCAGTTCAGTGTTAATAACTTCGATATCAGAGGCTGGATCAACGAAGTCAGCGGTGCGCTCACCTTCGCGCGTCACGTTCTCATCATTAAAGACGCGGATGACCTGACAGATCGCATCGGTCTCGCGGATATTTTGCAAGAACTTATTGCCGAGGCCAGCGCCTTCAGAGGCGCCCTTCACGATTCCAGCGATATCTACGAAGGAGACAACGGCGGGGAGAATCTTCTCGGAGCCAAAGATGCCAGCCAAAACAGGGAGGCGATCATCGGGGACGCCCACCGTGCCAACATTCGGCTCGATCGTGGCGAAGGGGTAGTTGGCCGCCAGGACGTTGTTCTTGGTCAGGGCGTTAAAGAGGGTGGACTTACCAACGTTGGGTAATCCGACGATTCCGATAGAGAGGCTCACAAGGAGTAGAGCCTACGCGTAAATGTCAGTGCCTCCTGCCACCA
Organism: uncultured Actinomycetes bacterium; assembly: GCA_903875815.1. Next base: position 931 of record CAIQXR010000217.1, on the reverse strand, counting down.
TAGGCACATGAACCTGATTTTCGGTGTGATCCTCGGCCTCCTCCTCGGTTTGGCGCTCGGAATTCTAATCGGCCGCCTTCGCGCAGCCGCTGCTCTTGTAGAGAAAAGCGCCTTGGAATCATCGCTCAATCAAGAGCGCGAGCGGGCAAAACTTCTCACAGAACAACTCACTGCTCTGCGCAATGAAGAGAGTGAGAAAGTTCGACTCGACGAGGGCCTTAAAGCAGTTACTACATCTATGAAGACTCTGGCCGAACAGGCACAAGCAGCCGAGATCAAGCGCGCTGAAGCCGAGAGCGCCATGAAAGCGCAGATCGAGCATATGAAACTCGGTAATGAGACTCTCCTTCGCGAAACCACCAAACTTGCTGGCGCACTCTCCAATTCTCAGACCCGTGGAAAATATGGCGAAGCACAGCTCGAGATGATTCTCGAAAACTCTGGCCTCAAAGAGAATGTTCACTACTTCAAACAGGATTACCAAGTCCGCGATAGCGTCGGTAGTAAAGAGATCAGCAAGCCTGATATTCGTATCGCTATTCCTGGCGGTAGCGAAATTTATATCGACTCCAAATTCCCATTCGATCGCTTCCTTGAAGCAGTGGTTGAAAAAGATCCGGCAATTCGCGCCGATCTCATGGGACAACATGCCAAAGATCTCCTTGGCCATGTCACCGCGCTCGCTAAGCGCGGCTACCAAGAGGGACAGAACTCCCCTGACTATGTAGTTCTCTTTGCGCCCTTTGAATCCATATTGAGCGAAGCTCTCGAAGTGGATCCACTTCTACTTCATAAAGCATTCGAAAAGGGTGTCACGATCGCGACCCCGACAACAATGATGGCGCTCTTGCGCACCGTTGCCTATGTATTTAGCCAATCCGATATGGCACACAATGCCAGCGCCATCAAAGAACTTGCCGGCGAACTCATT
>CAIQXR010000216.1 GCA_903875815.1 uncultured Actinomycetes bacterium | reverse complement strand
GTGGTCTTAGTTGGATTTTCAGCCGGTGGTCAATTGGCGATCGCCACTACCCCATTTCGATTCCAAGTTTCCGGCATTCTCGCCTTAGCACCAGTCACTGATCTCGTTGATAGCGAATCACGAGGATGCGGTGAGGGCGCAGTCAATGAATGGTTGCAGAAACCAGCCATTGAATGCGAAGAGTTCGATCCGATTCGGATGGACACACTGGATTGTCCGGTCTTCATCATCCACGGAGCCAACGATGATCGCGTACCTGTAGAGCATTCGCGCGCCTATGCCGAGAAGCATGGCGCGGCCTTCTTGGAGATCTCCGATATCGGCCACTTCGAATTGATGGCCACCGAAGGCGAGAGTTTCGACGCCATTGTTCAGGCGCTCAATATTCTGGCCTAATAAATTTCGTTAGGCCGATTACTTGTCGGGACGAAAGGATTTGAACCTTCGACCCCCAGACCCCCAGCCTGGTGCGCTACCAAACTGCGCCACGTCCCGTTCGCAAAATCATAGCAATTTCGGCGGGAGCAAATAAATCCGATTACGCTCTCACTATGCATTGGAGCACCTTCGCCCGTCCAGAAATACTGGCGCCATTCTTCTTTCTGGTAGGACTCGAACTTCGCTCCGAACTCACCCACATTCGCCAAATTGCATTGCCTAGTTTTGCAGCACTTGGCGGCATGGCAGTTCCCGCACTCATCTATCTTCTTCGCGAACCACACCATCGCGATGGCTGGCCGATCGTGGCGCCGACCGATGTCGCTTTGGTGATGGCCAGTGCGCTCATTTTAGGCAAGCGGATTTCCCCTGCTTTAAAAGTCTTCTTGCTGGCACTTGCTGTCGCCGATGATCTCTTCTCGCTCATCATTGTGGCCGCTAAATATTCCAGCGCCATCCAAATCTCCGAATTGCTCTGCACCCTGGGTGCAGTAGCCGTGGGGGCAGCGCTCCCAACCTTCAAGGGTGAAGTGAAATTAACAGCGCTGGTGAATTATTTCCTTCTGCCGATTTATGTGATCGCTAATTTTGCACCACTACTCACATCACCAACTTCCCTCTGGGGATCGCATCTCTCCCTTTCGGTGGCACTCTCCCGCTCGATAGGAAAGCCACTTGGAATTTTTCTCTTCTTGCTGATCGCATCGAGCTTTCCAAAAATATTTGGCGCGCGATCAATTTCGCTACCGGAGTCAATCATCGGCGGAGCGTTGGCCGGCATGGGACTTGCAGTTTCACTCGTGATTACTCAATTCACTTTTGGCCAGAGTCTTACTGCCGCAGAATCTAAAGCAGGCCTAGTAATGACAATACCGCTCTCGCTACTAATGTGTCTGGCAGCGGGAGCGGTATTCAAAAAGCGTTAGGGCGAAAACTTCCTACTTCAAGCCAGCTTTGCTGAGCGCTGAAACGAGAGAGGTATAAAAGGCTTGCGAGGTGTAGGAAGCGCCGCCGATGCCCTGAATATTCGAAGATTGAACGGTCAGGACTTCGTGTACCAACATGGGTAGCGCTTGCGAGTTGATTGATTGATCCCGGGGATTGGTGTTGGGATATACCGGAACAGTAACTTTGGTGATCTTCCCCTTGGCAACAGTTACCTTTACTTGGAAGGGTCCAAATTGAGTCTGGGCGATCGCGCCAGTGAAAGTTCCGTTCTTCACTGCAGCATCCGCCACAGTGGTGAGCGCTGGGGCCATTCCAGCAACTGCGCCGAGCCCTGCGATAGCACCGAGCTTGGTCATTAATTTCTGTGACTTCATGAATCTCCTTGTTGTGGTGATGCACCAATTCTAGAGGAGTGAACTCACTCCATTAGGAGAAAGTGATAAATCTGTGGGAATTCACCTGAGATCCACAGAATTCCCAGAATTGCGGAATTAATCGCAAACTCTTTGCAGTAACTGTTTACTGTGCGGCCATATTGTATTAGTTGAATTTTCAACTACGTTCCCCTACAGTATCCCCACAGCGATTCACCGCTTGTCCAAATATCACTCGATTTAATTAGGGGAAATATATGTCAGCACTAAACGCACTCCCAGCAGGTACATACAACATCGATCCTTCACACTCACGCGTTGGATTCTCTGCTCGCCACGCTATGGTCACCAAGGTTCGCGGATCATTCAACGAATACACCGGATCAGCAGTAGTTGCTGATGGCGCAGCATCAATAACCATTGACATCTCTGTTGCATCAATCGATACCCGTTCAGCAGACCGCGATGGTCACCTCCAGTCAGCTGACTTCTTCGATGCTGCAACTTTCCCAAAGATCACTTTTGCTTCAACATCTGTCAAGGATTCAGGTTCCGATCAGCTCGTTGTTGATGGCAACTTGACCATCAAGGATGTCACCAAGCCAATCTCTATCACTTTTGATTACGCAGGAACAGCAGTAGACCCATACGGCCTTGCTCGTTACGGCTTCGAGGGTTCAGCAGAGATCAACCGTAAGGATTTCGGTCTCACCTGGAACGCTGTTCTCGAAACTGGCGGCGTTATCGTCTCTGAGAACATCAAGCTCGAGTTCGAAATCTCAGCAATCCTCGCCAAGTAATTCACTTACTTTGATTGGGCCTCACTCGAAAGAGTGGGGCCTTTTTTTATCGATTCCCCGATCGCGCTGCGATAGTAAGCAAGAATGAAGAAGTTGAGGAGAGGTAGCCAATTCCCGTGGGCGCATAAACGACGGTGATGAGTACCTGCCCATGAAGTGCGGGCTTCCATGCGCAATTCGCGGAGTACGGGCCACTTCCCGTTGTTAACACATTTCTGCACCCAGGAATTGGTTTCTTAATTCCAGAAATAGTCGAGAAGTAAAAGGTCGCCTTTCCTGGGGCGCCGGTGAATGTCGCGGTAATGGGACTACCGGTTCGGTAAGACGAAGAGACCAAGCCTGAATTGAGCGCGGCACTAGACGTTGTCGTGCCATTTGATGCATAGAAGGAATATGTCAGGGTGCCATAGCCAGAGTAACCAGAGTTAGACGTGTATGACAGAGTCACTGTGATCGAGTCATTTGGCGAGGCGCCTGAAATTGTTAATGGACCCGAACCGCTTACCGCAAGGGTATTTCCAGGAGTTGTATTGTCGACGGCGGTCGCTGTCCAAGAAGTATTAGAAGCGCTCAGCCCTACTGTTCCACCAGTTGGTGCAGGAGTGCCCGAACTAAGTGCTGCAGTTGTCGCGGTGATAGAGGCGCCAGTATTTCTCACATACATCTCAAAGGCCATCTGCGTATTTTTACCTGAAGCAGTTGAGCAGCATGAGTTGTAGTCGCCTGCTTGCGTGCCCCAGGCACCGCCAATACCGCCGCCCACATCCGGACTGTCGTCGTTGTAGGTAACACCTTCATTCCAGTTCAAGCCCCACCGCACGTTGTATTGCGATCGATAGGAATTCGTGAAATTGAAACCGAAAAATTGAATCGCGTTTTGCGAGGAGAAAATTCCATTACCAATCACTGAGTAAGGGGCCTCAGCCGAATCCCAAGAAATTTTGGGCTGGCGAATGAGACACCGCACAGGTGTTCCACCCATAAGTGAAAGCAAGGTTCCAGCAGTCGAGGGACAGT
>CAIQXR010000215.1 GCA_903875815.1 uncultured Actinomycetes bacterium | reverse complement strand
TCTACATCTGGGCGGTTAATCATGATCACGTAGTAGAAGCGGCGCTTGGGTATTACATCAATCCACTGGTCATCATTGGCTTTGGGGTTCTGATGCTGAAAGAGACGATGCGCAGAGCACAATGGATCTCTGTCGCTATCGCGGCAATTGGTGTCATTGTTCTTACCGTCGATTACGGCCGACCACCGTGGATTGCATTAGCACTGGCCTCTTCCTGGGGCTCATATGGCCTAGTAAAGAAGCAATTGGGGCTTGGCGCACTTCAGGGTCTGACCATCGAAACTCTGCTCTCACTCATTCCTTACGGCGGATATCTGATCTACCTAGGCAACGCTGGTCGCGGCCAATTTGGCCACCACTGGGGTCTCTCGCTGCTTTTGGCAGGCGCCGGCGTCATTACCGCGATTCCGTTGCTGCTCTTTAATGGTTCGACCACTCGCCTACCGTTCACCATCATCGGACTCTTGCAATTTATTACTCCGACGATTCAATTCTCACTCGGTGTCTGGTTGCGTCACGAATCTATGCCAGCTGCGCGCTGGGCAGGCTTCTTGATTATTTGGGTAGCGCTGATTGTTCTGGGTTATGACTTAGTTCGATCAAGCGGTGCGAGTAATAACAGCGTCACAGAGGCTGATTAGGGCGCTCTTCGCTGAACCATCGGGAAGTGGCGCAAGAATTGCGCGCGCTTCATCGCCGAGTGCTGCGACCATTGCTTTCGCTTTCGCCATTGCTTCATGACCGCGAAGCGTGGTCAGAGTCTGCTGCACTAAAGCTTCGTCGGTAATGGGAGCTGATAAGACTTTCTTGAGTTCGGCATCACCGGGATTATCGGAATCCAAAATAAAGAGCGTTACTAAAGTGGGGACGCCTTCACGTAAATCAGTGCCGGGAGTCTTTCCTGATTCGGCAGTTGTGCTCTCGATATCAATGATGTCGTCGGCCAATTGAAAGACTGTGCCCATCTTCTCACCATAAGCAGTGAGAATTTCAGTGGCTTCACTCGATGCGCCAGAGATCATTGCCCCGTAACGAGCGCTAGTAGCGATCAATGACGAAGTCTTGTCAGAGATGACCGACAAATAATGTTCGAGTTGAGTCATACCTTCTGTTTGTGGCTGGGTCTCTTTGATCTGACCAATAACAAGTCGCTCAAAAGTATGGGCCTGGAGGCGAACTGCTTCCGGACCAAGGTCAGCAAGGAGCGCCGATACTTTGGCAAAGAGGTAATCACCAGTGAGGATCGCAACCGTATTGGTCCAGCGATTATTTGCACTCTCAACTCCGCGGCGAAGCGGCGCTTCATCCATAACATCATCGTGATAGAGCGTTCCGAGGTGAGTGAGCTCAACAACCACGGCAGATTTCATGACATCGAGGTCACAGCCTTTACCAAAACGTGAAGCCAAGAGAGCGACCAACGGACGAAGACGCTTTCCGCCAGCATCAACTAAGTGGCGTGACGTCTCGATGACGAATGGGTATTTTCCTTCGAGATGAGTGCGCATGAGATCTTCAACTTGGAGCATCTCGCCCATGAGTTCTGCTTCGAGAGCAGGGTCAATCTCTGGGATTCCGATGCGCGCCATGGCTAAATCTTATGAGAAAAAGCTGGGCTTAGCGCAGGAAGGTCGCGTATTGCGTAGTGATATGCAACAAGAGATCGGGGAATAAGCCCAAAATCAATGTGATAGCAACACTCGCACCAATTGCAATCCGGGTCATCACTGAAGGGATGACGACAGAGACCGAGTCATTGGTGGGATCAGCGAAGAAGAGCATCAAGACCACGCGGAGATAGAAGAAGAGTGCGATCGCACTGGTGAGAACACCGACAACCACAAGGATGATATTTCCACCTTCATAGGCTGCTGAGAAGATCGAGAACTTTCCGATAAAGCCGCTGGTCAGTGGCACGCCACCAAAGCTGAGTAAGAAGAGCGAGAACGCCGCAGCAACCACTGGCGATTTCTTTCCGAGTCCTACCCAACGATTGAGGTCGGTGACTTCACCGGCAGAATCGCGGACCAAAGTCACAACGCCAAAGGCGCCGAGTGTGGCAAAGCCGTAAGCGATTAAGTAGAAGAGTGAGGCAGATAGGCCATTCTTATTGAGGGCAATCACGCCAATCAGTAAGAAGCCAGCGTGAGTAATGGATGAATAAGCCAACGTGCGCTTCACATCGCGCTGTGCAATCGCAGCGATAGCACCGCCCACCATGGTGATCAGCGAGATGACTGTAAGAACCGGGACCCATGACCACTGCGCAGCTTCAAAGCCCACGTAGAAAATGCGGAGCAGTGCTCCAAATGCTGCGACTTTGGTGCAGGCTGCCATAAAGCCAGTCAGTGGCGTTGGTGCACCTTGATAAACATCGGGCGTCCATGAGTGGAATGGCACGGCGCCAACTTTGAAGAGCAAGCCCACGGAGAGAAATGCGATTCCGATTAGCAAGAAGATGTCATTGCTATTCGAGGCTGAGATTGCAGTCGCAATATCGGCCAAATTGAGCGAACCG
>CAIQXR010000214.1 GCA_903875815.1 uncultured Actinomycetes bacterium | reverse complement strand
TCATTCGACGCTCCTCATTGAGGTCAACGAGGGAGAGGGGTTCTTAACTCGCGCCTCACGGCGGGACTTAAGCAACTCAATCGCCTTGGGAAAGGCAACTGAGAAGAGTAGGAGTGCGCCACTGACCATCTGTAGCGCGTTTGATGAAAAATTAACGAGTTGGAGAACCGAGCGAATCGCACCAAGTTCGATCACGGAGAAAATCACTCCCCACATGGTTCCAAATCCACCGGCGATGGAAACGCCACCAAAGAGAACGGCCGCGATTGTCGTGAGCTCATAGCCCATTGCGCTATCTGGTGAGGCTGAAGCAAAGCGCAGGGTGTAAACGACCGCTGCCAATGAAACCATCACGCCAGTGGCGACATACATAAGGAACTTAAAGCGCTTTACTGGAATTCCTGAGAAGCGAGCTGCTTCAGCGCTAATTCCAGTGACGTAGGTCCAGCGACCGATTTTGGTGTGGTGTAGAAGAATCCATGCAAAGAAGACCAGTGGTGCGATGAGAACAAATGACCACGGTAAAAATGTGTGAGGAATATTGTTGACTCCAAGACCAGTCCAAAAATCTGGTAGCTGGTTGACTGGTTGATTCCCTAGGAGCACAAAGCACAATCCACGGAAGAGTCCCATTGTTCCGATGGTGACCGCGAGTGATTGAAGTCCGAGGTAGTTCACCAAAAAGCCGTTAAGCGCTCCGGTCGCAGCACCAACGCAGATGCCGATAACAATCGCAAAACCAAAGCTAATTCCATGCGCAAAGGAGTAGCCGATGGTAGATGAGACCAGGCTCAAGGCTGATCCGACCGAGAGGTCGATCTCGCCAGCAATAATTAAAAACGCCATAGGCAAGGCGATAATCATGATTTCGCCGATATCTTGAACAACGAAGCCAAGATTGCTCGTTGTTGCAAAATCTGGAGTAATCAACGATCCAACGATAAGTGTTACCAGCAAAAGGATTCCTACGCCTTTATCCCAGCCAATGTTTCCACGAAGGTTGCTTAATCTGCTCATCATGCGCTCACTCTCATGATTTGAGTCCGCTGACTCCGTGCGGACAAAATCTTGTCCAACGAAATCGCAGCAATCAGAAGTGCGCCGTTAACAACGCCTTGCCAGAACTGGCTAACGCCAAGCGCGCCCAGGGCCATAACAATTGTCTGCAGCAAGAGCGCGCCGATCATCGCTCCGTAAATCGTGCCAATACCACCAGCGATTGCTACGCCTCCAACCACGCAGGCAGAGACAACACTGAGCTCAATACCCAAACCGGAGTTTGCTTGAGCTTGGCCAAAGCGAGCGAGAAGAATGGCACCACCTAAACCAGCAATACCGCCAGCTGCTGTGAACGCCCAGAAGGTTCGCTTCTCAACCGCAATGCCTGCTAAGTGCGCGGCGGGGAGATTAGAACCGATCGCGTAAAGATCGCGGCCGGAACGCAGGTGTCTCATAACAAATCCCACGACAATCGCCATAGCGAGAGCGACGAGGAATAGGTACGGAACTTTCACAAATGTGTGATCGGCCATATAGGTCAGAAGGTGTGGAACCTTGTCGCTATTAATAAAGTCGCCGCGCGCTACTTGATTGAAGAGACCACGGACAAGGTAGAGCGTTCCCAATGTAACGACCAAGCTAGGAAGTTTGAGATACGCAACGAGAAAACCGTTAATTGCACCAACAGCCAGGCCGAAGATAACGCCGAGTATTAGGCAATACAACAATCCATGACCATTTGATGCGTTCTTGCCGATGATGTAAGAAGAAAATCCGATTGTTGAACTGATGGAGAGATCGATGTGCTTCATCACGATGATCAGCGTTTCGGCACATGCCAACAAACAAATAATGGACGATGTAAAAAGTAGGTCATGTAAGCCGGAGGCCGAGAAGAGCGCATGATTTCCCAGTGCGGCTACGCCAAAGAAAAGGACTAGCACGCCAAAGATTGGCACCTCACGAATACTCAAAAAGCGCTTCATGCGTTCGCCCCTGACGCGGCGGCAATGACATTCTCAGGGTTCGCGTCTTTGGCATCGAAGTGAGCAACTAAGCGACCCTCGCGCATCACCAGAATGCGATCGGACATACCGAGTACTTCAGGAAGTTCGCTTGAAATCATCAATATTCCAAGGCCTTTTGCCGCCTCTTGAGATAGGAAGCGGTGAACTTCAGATTTAGTTCCAACGTCGATACCACGAGTCGGTTCATCGATAATGAGAAGCTTTGGATTGGTAGATAGCCACTTTGCGAGCACTACCTTCTGCTGATTTCCACCCGAGAGGCGATCAACTGAATCTTCAAGCGAATTAAATTTCAATTGCAACTTCTTCGCCCACTCCGCTGCACTTGAATTTTCTTTAGCCTTTCGGATTAATCCAAATTTGCTCAGCGACTTAAGAAGGGTAATTGATGAGTTGCGCGCGATGGAGACTGGCATGAAAAGACCTTGTTGGCGGCGGTCCTCCGGGACTAGCGCAATCCCGTCACGCATAGCTTTGCTAGGTGCATTCTTATGCATTCTTTTACCCATGAACGTGACTGAGCCGGTTTCGTAGTTATCGACTCCAAAGATCGCTCGAATAACCTCGGAACGGCCAGATCCGACCAAGCCAGCGATACCGACAATTTCTCCGGCACGCACTTCGAATGAGATGTCTTCAAACTGTCCAACGCGGCCGAGCTTCTCTACTTTGAGGATGGTCTCACCAATAACCGCGGGCATCTTGGGAAAGAGGTCAGAGAGTTCGCGACCAACCATCCACTTAACAATTTTGTCGGTGTCGACTTCGGAAATCGGAGCAGTGGCAACCGTTGAGCCATCGCGCATGATCGTGACGCGATCACAGAGAGCCATAACTTCATCCAGTCGGTGGCTTACAAAAACTAGTGCAGCGCCTTCGGCGCGCAACGAGC
>CAIQXR010000213.1 GCA_903875815.1 uncultured Actinomycetes bacterium | reverse complement strand
TGCGAGTACGAGCGGTTCGCTTACTCAGCAATAACCCCATGAAGACCGATGCGCTTGTCGCAAAGGGCATAAAGGTCATCAACGTTCCGTTGTCGAGCACAGTGACTGCGGCCAACCGAGATTATTTGATGACCAAAAAGATTCGTATGCAGCACGATTTAGAAGTTAACTAACGAGAGCGAGAAAATCATGGCTGGAGCAGCACCCACATTTACAGTTGCACCTAAGGCTGGCGCCAAGGTTGCGATTATTTCTGCCTCGTGGCATACCGACATTTGCGCCGCGCTTGTTGCTGGCGCCGTAAAGGCAATGAATGAATACGCAGTCTCGTATGAGGTTTCTTATGTTCCAGGTTCATTTGAATTGCCACTGGCTGCACAGAAGGCGCTCGATAGCGGCTTTGATGCCGCTGTGATTGTCGGCCTCGTGCTTAAAGGTGAGACACCGCATTTCGAGTACGTCTGTGACGGCGTCACTCAGGGCGTGATGGACGTGCAGCTCAGCCGATCAAAGCCAGTTGGATTCGGAGTATTGATGTGCACGGATATGTCGCAAGCAATTGCCCGCATCGGTGGAGCAGGAAGCAAGGAAGATAAGGGCTATGACGCAGGAATCGCCGCGTTAGCGCTCCTGTAGAGTTATCAAAATAGGGGGTGAAGTAATGGACGACTATTACGACGATGACCCCTTTGAAGAAATTGAAAATCCAGTACGTTCCAAAAAAGTAAAGATTTTCGCGGGGCTCGCATTGCTTGCGGCAGGCGCCTTCTTTCTACGTTCGACATTCGCCGCGAATATTTCGATTAACTCAACTCCTGTAACCGAGTTTGGGCAGGGCTTCACAGCGCTGAGTTCTTGTGCTGGATCGCCAGTAAGTCTCACGGTGACTCCAAGCGCAAGCTTTGTTAATGCAGCAAATGGCGGAACTCACTATTTGAAATCGATTAAGGTTGATAACGTGCCTAGCGCTTGCCAAGGCGTAGATTTTTCGTTTGCAACTTATGATTCAAATGGTTCCGGGGCAAATCCCATGTTTGATTCGAACACAATTGGCGCATCTGTAGCGACGATCTACATGTCGGCTAACAACAAGTTTTACCCTGTTAACTCAGGAGATATAACTGTCACAACCAACTCCTCATCATCTTTTACGGCAAGCCTTGATGCTCCATCCGGCCCAGCTTCGTCGGTAGCCAAATTAACTATTCAATCTTCGCCACACGTATCGAGCATTGGAAGTGTTTGGACTTCGAGTTCAAACTACCCATCAAACTCTTCTTGGACCTCCGTTACTTACGGCAACGGAAAATTTGTCGCGGTTGGATCAAACACCGCTGGCACGACTGGCCAGGCCATGTACAGCACGGATGGAATGAATTGGACACTGGCTTCTGGAGTACCCAACCACTCGTGGTCAAACGTGACGTATGGAAATGGCAGATTTGTAGCGGTCGGCTGGATGGGTTGGATCATGTATAGCTCAGATGGAGTGACGTGGACAGCGAGCTCTGCTTCGTTCTCCGGAAATACGCTCTATGGGCTGGCCTATGGCAATGGAAAATACATTACGAGTTATTCAAGTGGTT
>CAIQXR010000212.1 GCA_903875815.1 uncultured Actinomycetes bacterium | reverse complement strand
ATGTGATTCAGGAAGATATGCCTGCAACACGATTCCGGCATGGATATGAACAAACTCGGGTTCGGAGAGCACGCGCTTAAAGACATCGACGGTCAGCGCCAAGTCTTTGAACTCTTCCATATCAAGATTGATAAATGTGCCGGCCTTGTCAGCGGCGGCATAAATCGGTCGCAACTTTGCACAGACCGCATTTAGGGAACCTTCATGATCGATAGTGATCATTTGCGCGACGACGGCAGAGAGCTTGACGGATACATAATCAATCTCTGGTCGAGAGATCATCTCCATTAAACGGTGGAAACGTTCTTCCGCTTCGTTGCTGCCGAGTACAGCTTCGCCGAGCACGTTGATATTGAGACGGATGTTCTCCTTGCGACGCAGCGCGACATGCTTTCCGAGCTTTGCTGGCTCTGCCGGCAGAATAAGATCCTTCGATAGAGCGCGAACGCGCTCGTGCACGACGCGCACAATGACGCCAGGTGTGACGATGGCGACGATGCGAAGGAACTTGAGACCAAAGGCGTTGATAAGACCAAAGCCGGTGGTCGATGCTTTCTTTGCAGCACCTGCAAAAATCTTGATGGCTTCACGAGTAGATCGAACGCGCATGACCTCATCGGTCAGAGTGATGGTTACTTCAATCGCCTTGGGGTCTTTAAAGAGTCGACCGACTCGCTTGCGGTTCGATTTTTCGCGACGGCTTCGTAGCGTGTCTGCGCTATCGATTAACTCGCGCACATGAAGCACAGAGGCTTCACCAGTGCGATCGATGGTGGCGTCAGTGGACAAGGGGCTCATGGAAAACCTCTCCGAGAACTAGATGACTTTAGAAAGGAAGCTTTTCGTGCGTTCTTGCTGGGGGTTTGCCAACACGTGCTTGGGGTCGCCGGATTCGACGACAACGCCACCGTCCATAAACACGAGCGAGTCTGCGACTTCGCGCGCGAAGCCCATCTCGTGAGTAACGACAATCATGGTCATGCCCGATGCAGCCAAATTCTTCATGACATCGAGAACTTCACCTACAAGTTCTGGATCCAGCGCCGACGTGGGCTCATCGAAGAGCATCAGCTTTGGCTTCATTGCCAAGGAACGGGCTATCGCAACTCGCTGCTGCTGTCCGCCCGAAAGGTGCGCTGGGAAATGTTGGAACTTATCGGCGAGACCAACTCGTTCGAGCAGTTCCTTACCTTCTTTCTCGGCGGTTGCCTTATCAATCTTCTTCACGCGCACGAGTCCAGAAATTACGTTGTCCAAAGCGTTGAGATGTGGGAACAAGTTGAACTTTTGGAAGACCATTCCGATACCCACGCGCTGAGCGGATGCTTCGGACGGCTTGAGTTCATACAACTTTCCGTTCTGTTCGCGATATCCAATCAGTGAGCCATCAACCATCAAGCGCCCGGAGTTAATTCGCTCCAAGTGGTTTATACAGCGCAAGAAAGTGGACTTGCCGGAGCCAGATGGCCCAACCAGACACAGGACTTCGCCGCGCTTTACTTCAAGTGTGATTCCTTTGAGTACTTCGTGACTGCCATAGGACTTATGGACCTCGGTTGCTTGCACCATTACTTCACTCATGATGCGCTCACAATCATGGGGCGGTGGCCACGGGCATAACGCTTCTCAAGGAAATACTGACCGATCATCAAAATGGTGGTGAAGAAGAGATACCAGGCGCAGGCAACGAGCAACAATGGAATTGGGTTGTACGTCTCATCCGAGATATCGCGGGTGCGGGCATAAAGATCGGTGACCAATGGAACTGCCGTGACCAACGAGGTGGTCTTTAACATTGAAATAATTTCGTTTCCGGTGGGCGGAATAATGATGCGCATTGCTTGCGGAATAACGATGTATCGCATAGTCGTCCACCAACTCATGCCCAGCGAGGCAGCTGCTTCTTCTTGGCCGGAATCAACGGAGAGCAAACCAGCGCGAACGATTTCTGCCATGTAGGCAGCTTCGTTTAACGAAAGGCCAATGACCGCGATCCAGAAGAGAGAAGTGTT
>CAIQXR010000211.1 GCA_903875815.1 uncultured Actinomycetes bacterium | reverse complement strand
CCAATAAGCGTTACATGCACAACTACAACTTCCCTCCTTACTCAGGAGGAGAGACCGGTCGCGTTGGTTCACCACAGCGCCGCGAAATTGGACACGGTGCTCTCGCAGAGCGTGCCCTCGTTCCTGTACTCCCAACCCGCGAAGAGTTCCCGTACGCAATCCGCCAGGTCTCTGAAGCACTCGGTTCCAATGGTTCAACTTCTATGGGCTCTGTCTGCGCATCGACCATGTCGCTGCTCAATGCAGGTGTGCCATTGAAGGCACCAGTAGCCGGTATTGCTATGGGTCTTATCTCTGATGAAGTTGATGGCAAGACAGAATATGTCGCGATCACTGACATCCTCGGAGCAGAAGATGCTTTCGGCGATATGGACTTCAAGGTTGCCGGTACCAAGGATTTCGTTACCGCACTTCAGCTTGATACCAAGCTCGACGGTATTCCTGCTTCTGTACTTGCTGGCGCGTTGCTCCAAGCCAAGGAAGCACGTCTGACCATTCTCGACATCATGAACCAAGCAATTGATGCACCAGATGAGATGAGCTTGCTTGCTCCTCGCATCATCAGCGTCAAGGTTCCGGTCGACATGATCGGTGCCATCATCGGACCTAAGGGCAAGATGATCAACCAGATTCAAGATGAGACTGGCGCAGATATCACCATCGAAGATGATGGAACTATCTACATCGGCGCACTCGAAGGATCACAGGCAGAGGCTGCAAAGGCTCAGATCAATGCGATCGCAAACCCTGTTGTTCCTAAGGTCGGAGAGCGTTTCAACGGTACCGTTGTAAAGCTCGCAACCTTCGGTGCATTTATCTCACTCGTTCCTGGCAAGGATGGCTTGCTTCACGTTTCGCAGATCCGCAAGATGCATGGCGGAAAGCGCATTGAAAACCTCGAAGAGGTTATGAGCGTGGGCGACAAGATCCAAGTTGAGATCCAAGAGATCGATCCCAAGGGTAAGTTCTCACTCGTAGCAGTGGACGCAGATGGCAACATCTACGGCGCTGGAGATAGCGAGAAGTAGAAAGAGATTGGCTAAGACAACCCTCCCCAGCGGTCTGCGAATTGTTACCGAAGAGGTAAATTCAGTTCGCTCCGCTGCGGTGGGTATCTGGGCAAGCGTTGGCTCCCGTGATGAATCTAATTCGGTCATGGGAGCTTCGCATTTTCTCGAACATTTACTTTTCAAAGGTACTAAAACTCGTAGCGCGCTAGAGATCTCCTCATCGATTGAGGCAGTCGGCGGCGAGATGAATGCTTTCACTAGCCAGGAGTACACCTGCTTCTATGCCCGTGTGATCGATACCGATCTTCCGCTGGCAGTAGATGTGATCTCTGATCTGATTACCTCGTCTACTTTTACTAAGGCCGATGTAGATTCCGAGCGCACTGTTGTGCTCAGTGAAATTTCAGTCCGTGATGATGATCCATCGGATTACATTCACGAGCTCTTCCTTGAGACCATGTATGGCGATACACCACTCGGACGTTCAATTCTCGGCACCGTAGATTCCATTAATAACATGTCGCGCACATCGCTCTTCAACTATTACAAGAAGCACTACCGTCCAGCAGAACTCGTTGTATCAGTAGCGGGAAATGTAAAGCACAAGCAAGTAGTCAAGATGGTGGAAGCGGCCCTGTCGCGCGATAACTTCCTTGATGTTCCCGCTCAATCGAGCGATCTTCGTTCGACGACACCGGTGAAGACGCCCGGTCTCGGCAAAGTGGGCATTATCGATCGCAAGACTGAGCAAGCACATATTCTTTATGGTTTCCCAGGAATCGCTCGCACCGATAAGCGTCGCTTTGCGATGAGCATCTTGGCATCAGCAATTGGTGGCGGAATGTCATCACGCCTCTTCCAGGAGATTCGCGAAAAGCGCGGCTTGGCCTATACGACCTATGCCTACCCACAACAATTTGCCGGCACCGGCACGATCGCGTTCTACGCAGGATGCCGCACCGAAAAAGCGGAAGAAGTCATTGCCTTGATGCGTGAAGTAGCTGAACAAGTTGCAGCCCATGGTCTGACTGATGAAGAGATTTCACGCGCTAAAGGCGCAGTCACTGGTTCACTCGTATTGGGCCAGGAAGATACCGGCTCCCGCATGACCCGAATCGGAAAGTCTGAACTTGTCTACGGTGAAATCATGAGTTTTGATGAGATTCTAAAAGCGGTCCGCAGCGTCACCGCTGAAGAAGTTCACCAATTGGCGCGCGATCTCTTTACTCAGCCCGCTACCCTTGGCGTTGTTGGACCATTCCGCAGCACCTCAAAGTTTGAGAAGGTAATTCGATGAGTATCAAAGTCGCAGTCCTTGGCGCAAAAGGCCGCATGGGTTCAGAAGCATGCAAGGCAGTTGCAGCCGCAGCCGATCTCGAATTAGTGGCAAAGATCGACATGGGCGATTCTCTCGATCTTCTCGTCAGTAGTGGCGCTCAAGTCGTTGTTGATTTCACCCACCCCGATAGTGTGATGGGTAATCTTGAATTCGCACTTACTCACGGAATTAACGTGGTTGTGGGTACCACCGGTTTTGATGAGAAGAAGTTGGCACAGATTAATAGTTGGCTTGCAGCTAAACCAGGCACTGGCGCACTTATTGCTCCCAACTTTGGTCTCGGTGCTGTATTGATGATGCAATTCGCAGCAAAGGCATCCAAGTACTTTGAATCAGTGGAGATCGTAGAACTCCATCATCCAGCAAAGGCCGATGCGCCATCGGGCACAGCAGCTCGGACCGCCGAACTCATTACCGAAGCGCGTCGTTCAGTAAATAAGGAAGCGATGCCAGATGCAACCTCGAGCTCACTTCCCGGCGCACGCGGCGCTCTCGTTGGCGAAGTACCTGTTCATTCAGTACGCCTGCGCGGATTAGTTGCTCACCAAGAAGTGATCTTGGGTGATCTTGGCGAGACCCTCACTATTCGCCATGACTCCATCGATCGCACTGGCTTTATGCCGGGCGTGCTCCTGGGTATTCGCAAAGTCGTAGAGACACCTGGCCTCACATTTGGCCTCGAACATTTCATGGATCTCAACTAGATTTATCTGCAT
>CAIQXR010000210.1 GCA_903875815.1 uncultured Actinomycetes bacterium | reverse complement strand
CGCTTACTGAGCCGGTGCGCCGATAACGCGAATGCGAACGCCCGGGAAATTTCCGGCCGCAAGTGATCGACGACCATCAACGATCGCTTTCACGCCAGGGAAATCTTTCGCAGTAAGTCCCTTATATTCAGCATGATCGGCCTGAAGTACTACGCCTTCAACAGCCGTACCTAATGTCAGAGGAGTGAAGCCAAGCGCGGTGATCTCTTCATCGGTATACATGGGATCGTGCACGAGAACGTTTGCGCCAGCAGACTTGAGGGCTTCTACAGCAGGGAAAATTCCGGAGAATGCAGATTCCTTCACGCCGCCGCGATAGGAGATACCGAGCGCTGCGACGTTCTTCCCCTTCAAGGTGCCGAGCTCTTCAATAAGAAGGTCGACTGCGTGAGCCGGCATGCCAGCGTTGGCTGCGCGAGCGGCGCGAACCACGGTAGCTTCCGGATCATTCCAGAGATAGAAGCGTGGATAGATCGGAATGCAGTGACCGCCCACCGCAATACCAGGTTGGTGAATATGGCTAAAAGGTTGTGAATTAGAAGCTGCGATGACTTTGGCAATATCAATATTGGCGCCTTCAGCAAAGATAGCGAATTGGTTAGCGAGGGCAATGTTTACATCGCGATAGGTAGTTTCTGCCAGCTTGGCCATTTCACTTGCTTCAGCGGTGCCCAAGTCCCAGACGCCATTAGTCTGCGTTAAGTCAGGACGATCGTCGAAATCGAGGACTGCTTCATAGAACTTCACACCGGCATCAGTGGATTGCTTATTGATACCGCCAACAAGCTTGGGGTATTTACGCAGGTCAGCAAAGACTCGGCCGGTAAGCACGCGCTCTGGCGAGAAGACGAGATCGAAATCTTTTCCAGCAGTAAGTCCAGAAATTTTCTCCAGCGCAGGCGCAAAGCGAGTACGAGTTGTGCCAACGGGAAGAGTGGTCTCATAGGAGACGAGCGTTCCGGGCTTAAGACCAGCCGCAATTTTCTCGGTTGCGGCATCCATCCAACCGAAATCTGGGATGCCATCGTTGTCAACGAAGAGTGGGACGACAACGACTACTGCATCGCATTCAGCCACTGCAGCGGTGGTATCAGTAGTTGCACGTAGGTGACCTGATGCAACAACTTCCTTGAGGTATTCACCGAGAAAAGCTTCGCCTGGGAATGGCTCAGTCGCAGCGTTGACCAAGTCGACGGTGCGCTGGTTAACATCGCAGCCAATAACGTGATGGCCCTTCTTGGCGAATTGCACTGCAAGAGGTAGGCCGATCTTTCCGAGGGCGACTAATGCGATCTTCATAAGGTGATGGTCTCTTTCGTGTTGGCGCTTTCAATCATGGCGCTAGCAACCGCAACGGTTGCAAGTCCATGTTCCATTGTGACGATGCGATCGATGGCACCTGGAAGACCAAGCACTGCATCGCGGAATGCTTCATGTTCTACGCGTAGTGGCTCTGGCTTAGCGAAGGCATAGCGAATGACGTCGCCTTCACTCACGCCACGAAAAGCAGCTACCGAATCCCATTCGGTTGCGATGGAGGCATTAGCGTAGAACGTGAGATCTGCGGTGAGAGTGTCGGCAACGAATGCACCACGTTCACCGGTGACGATGGTGAGTCGCTCTTTAAAGGGTGTTAGCCAATTGACTAAGTGGTTGGTGATGATGCCATTTTCAAGATCGCAGACTGCGGCAACCATATCTTCATGCGGCCGACCAGATTTGTGCGTAGTGCGCGCACTGACAGAGGTGTAGCGCGAGCGAGCGATCCACGCTGTGGCATCAATGTCATGGGTAGCTAAATCTTTAACAACACCCACATCGGCAATACGAGCAGGGAAGGGCCCTTGGCGGCGAGTAGTTATTTGGTAGACGGCGCCGAGTTCGCCTGCATCCAAGCGGAGTCGCAATTGCTGATTCGCTGGGTTGTAACGCTCAATATGTCCTACTGCGCCAACCAAACCTTTAGCAGCAAAGGCAGATTGAATACGCATCGCGGCTGGAGTATCAACAGCTAATGGCTTTTCGATCAATGCATGAATTCCAGCATCGGCCAATTTCAGCGCAAGCTCTTCGTGGAAAGCAGTAGGCGCTGCCACCATGGCGTAATCAATGCCTACTTTGATGAGATCCTCGACAGATTTGAGAACCTCACGGCCACCAGCAACACCATGCGGATCACCCATGGGATCGGAGACGGCAACTAGATCAACGCCATCGAGGGAGCCGAGAACGCGCGCATGATGGCGACCCATCATGCCCAATCCGACTAAGCCGGCGCGCAAATTCTTTCCATTAGCAGCGCTCATCGTTAGAGAGTTGCCGCAACTTCATTGACGACAGAGACGATCGTTTCGAGATCGCTCTGCGAAAGTGATGGATGAACCGGAAGCGAAACGCACTCTTTGATTACTAGATCGGTCTCAGGAAGAGTGAAATCAAGATTAAATGAAGGTAGACGGTGAATTGGAGTGGGGTAGTAAACGCCAGAGCCGACGCCCTTCTCGCCAATCTTTGCCATAAAGGCATCGCGCTTCTCTGATGAACCGCCAGGAATGCGAATGGTGTACTGGTGATAGGAGTGAGTGGTTCCTGGAGCCAAGTACGGAGTGACAACGCCCTTGAGGTTAGCATCAAGGTAAGCAGCATTTGCTTGGCGAGTTTTTGTCCAACCTGGCAACTTCGCCAGCTGCACGCGACCAATGGCTGCGTGAATATCGGTCATGCGCGTATTAAAACCAATGACTTCATTGCGATAGCGAATCTCTTGACCTTGGTTACGAAGCAAGCGAAGCATGCGGGCAACTTCAGCATCATCGGTGACAACCATGCCACCTTCGCCAGCAGTCATATTCTTGGTGGGGTAGAAAGAGAATGAGGCGACGACGCCAAATTCGCCAGCGTTGCGGCCATTGAGTGAGGCAAGGTGGCCTTGCGCAGCATCTTCAATGATCTTGACGCCATACTTTGATGAAATTTCTTCATAGCGATCCATCGCTGCAATGTGGCCATAGAGGTGGACTGGCATGATCGCCTTCGTCTTCTTGGTAATTAAGGTCTCAACATGATCAGGATCCATATTGAAGGTGCGAGGATCGATATCAGCAAATACTGGAACGCCACCGGCAAGGACTACCGAGTTGGCGGTAGCTGCAAATGAAAATGAGGGAACGATTACTTCATCGCCGCGTTCAATGCCAGCAGCGATAAAACCAAGATGGAGAGCGGAAGTTCCGGAGTTCATAGCGACACAGTGGCGACCACCGACGTGCGCCGAGAATTCTTCTTCAAAGGCGGCAACTTCTGGTCCCTGGGCAAGCATTCCTGATCGGAGGACGCGGTCTACTGCCTCGCGCTCATCGTCTCCAATAATGGGCTTTGCTGCTGGAATCATTATTTACTCTCTTCAACTAGTTGATCGGGGCTAACTTCTTTGTAAATGGAACCGGTAACAGGGCACTGGAATCGCCCGTCGCCAACACTATCGAGCGGGTGGCCGGCGCGACCTACCCAACGGATTCGTTTCGCTGGGACGCCTGCCACAAGGGCAAAATCAGGGACATCTTTTGTTACTACCGCGCCGGCCGCAACAAGTGCCCAGCGGCCGATCGTGACGGGTGCGATGCACACAGCGCGCGCACCAATGCTGGCGCCATCGCCAATAGTTACGCCAACCGCATGCCAATCGGCGCCAGATTTGAGTGTGCCATCCGGGTTAACTGCGCGAGGAAATTCATCATTGGTCAGAACTGCGGCAGGGCCGATAAAGACACCATTGCCGATAACGGCGGGTTCATAGACCAGCGCGTAGTTTTGAACTTTGCAGTTATCGCCCATCTTCACGCCCGAGCCGATGTAAGCCCCGCGGCCGATGATGCAACCGCTTCCCATGACCACTTGGTCACGAACTTGGGCCAAATGCCAGATGGAGGAGTTCTCGCCAACGGTGGCAGTGGCGTCGATATCGGCGCCTGGGGCGGTGCGAACGCTGGGGTGAATCACGCTCGAAGCCTACTAGTTAGCCCCGCTTTAGCCCCGTCACTGCAGCAGCAAATGACCCGTATTCACGCTCACTATCGAGGTTCTGACGTGCCCATCGGAGCGCCGCCTCGCGCATGGCGATCAGTTCCTGGGGGTCGGTAGCCCACTTCTGAAGTTGGCCGGAGATCTCCTCGGCGCTATCAAGAATTACTCCGCCACCGCTCTCACCAATCAGCGCTGCACATCGGGGGAGTGAGGTGGAGATGGTGGCCAATCCCACCGCCATATATTCATACAACTTGCTGGGGACCGCTTCGATAAATGCCGGCGTTGGTTGCAAGAGCGTCAATCCTACCCAAGCGCCGTGCGCAAATTTCCATGATTCTTGCGGCGCAAGCTTTCCATGGAAACGCACTCGTCCGGATGCTGCGCTCGCCGATTTCCAGGCTTCGACATATTCCCAACTGACACCGGAGAGATTTCCAATAATGTCGAACTCCCAGTTCGGAGTGCGATCAGCAATTTCTAGCATCAGATGTAGACCGCGCGACTCTCTAACGTCGCCGATATAAATTGCACGCGGCTTCGAATCGAGTTCGCCACTGGGTGTTAGAAGAGAAGTATCCGGCATGTTGCGCACAACTAATCGATTGCGAGCATCAAATGGCGGTACTTGCACATCGGCAACAGTGGTGAGTTCAGCACGTTTGGCAATGGCGGTCGCAGCTAGCGCAACTAGTTTCGCCGCAAAGCCAACTAGACCTTTCGCCCATGCTCGATCGCGAAGGAGTTGTAAATAATCTTCATGAACATCAGCAACTAACTTTTGACCGCGTAAGCGAGTTACCAGATAAGCCATCGGAAGCAGGTCGGGAGCAACGACGATGATGGTCGATCCTTCAGCCCGAATCGGAAGGATGAAGTCACGCCAGATTCGGGCAGTAAATTTCTTACCGCCTGGTGCTCGGTGAAAAGTAACGCCAGCAGGTGCGCCATGTGAACCGCCCAGAGTCCAGATATCTATCTGAAGACCGGCGCGGACGAGTGCGCCACACAACCGGTGCAACCGAGCATCGGTGGATTCATCGGTAGAAGAGAGGATGGTGACGTGGTGCGCGAGAGTCACTTACATATCCTCGAAGTTTGATGGAAGCGCGCCCACATCTAAGAACTTTAGATATTGGTCGACAATCTCTTCCGGCTTTCCCTTCGCCAACATCTGTCCCTTATGCATCCAAATGGCGGTATCGCAGAGTTCGGTAACCGTTGCTAGTGCGTGCGAGACAATCACAATGGTGCGCGCTTCTTCGCAGAGTTCGCGCATTCGAGTAAATGATTTTTCCTTGAATGAGGCATCGCCCGCCGAAAGGGCTTCGTCAAGAAGCAAAATATCTGGGGTCATATTGACGGCAACGCTGAATGCAACGCGACCGTACATTCCGCTGGAGTAAGTGCGCACTGGCATGTCGATGAAACCATCCGGTAGAGCTGCAAATGCTGCGATTTCATCGGTTTTGGATTCGATCTGCTCGCGCGTCATGCCCGAGGCCAAACCACCGAGAATGATGTTGTCTCGACCAGAGAGGGCAGGGTTAAAGCCAACTCCTAGTGCGAGCAAGGTAGAGATCTTGCCGTTAACAATGATCCGACCTTCAGTTGGCGGCAAAATACCGGCGATCGAACGCATGAGTGTGGATTTACCCGCACCATTAGCTCCGACAATTCCGAGAACAGAGCCGTGGGGCACATCGAGAGTGAGGTGCTTTACTGCTTCGACTGTGCGAGTGCGGACTTTCTCACCCTTACTTGCGCGCATGACAGCGTTCTTCAAAGTGCGTTTGGTATCAACATTGATCTTATATTTGATGGAGAGATCTTCGATTCGGATCGCGAGCTCTTCAGGCATCACCACTGGGGCTTTAGATTCGGACCGCAAAGTCACGCTCCCTTGATATAAAGAAGTAACCGCCAGCAAAGATCGCAATAGCTGCCCAACCGACGAGGCCGATTAAGTTAAGAGTTGTGGGCGACTTACCTTCAATCCAAATTCGGGAAGTACATGCGAGTGCAGGCCCCAGTGGATTGATATAAAGAATTGCCTTGCTCGCTCCATGAAGTGATTCCGGAAGCCATAAAACTGGCGATGCGTAAAGCCAGATACGAGTGAAGTAAGTCAGCAACTTATTGGTATCGCGGAAGTAGACATTCATTGTGGCGAAGAGCAGCGAGAGTCCATAACCAGTAATTGCGAGAAAGACGATCACAACTGGTGCCCACAAGAAACTCCAGGTCACCGATGGAACTTTGGTCGCTGGATAGAAAAATTTTCCTACGACGACTACGAAAATGTATACCGGAATCGTGGGAAGAAATTGGTAGAACGAACTAATGGTGGAGGAGAAGGGGAGCAATGTACGAGGGAAGGCTTGGTTGAGAATTAACCGACCGCCCGCCGTAATAGAAAGCGCACCCGCATTGATGCAATTCTGGGCAAAGTAAAAAGTAAAGAGTCCGATCAAGATATGGCAGAGCGTCGTTAATCCATTGGACTTGGTATGGCCACCGCGAATAACAGTGACCAGAAGGTAGTAAACAACTGCGAGAAGAAGTGGATTAAGTACGAGCCAGACTTTGCCTAGCTTTGATTCCAGGTATTCGGCTTTATCGGCAAATCGAGAGAGTTCAATGGCAAAGGCGCGGCGTCGCCAAAATTCTCGAATATAGGGCCCGAGTGGAGGAAGTGCGGCTCGATGTGGCTCAAATACCTGAATCATCGGCTGGAATTGATCGCGCCGTGATCCCTTCGGTACAGATCCATCGTTAATTGCGGGCATGGGGCAATCCTGCCATTACTTTGGCTGTGAAATGCACAGTTCAAAGGCTCGCCACCCGCAAAGTATGGTCAATATCGGCACTATTTCGCTCAACGCCCACTCGGGCGCGAAAACCTCATGAAGGTCTTCTATCTGTAGAGAAAGTAGTAATCAATGAAAAACTCAACTTCCCCGAACCGAACCATCATTTCGGCGCTTCTTGTCACTGCTGCGCTTTCCCTTGCTAGTTTGCCCGGTGCTTTTGCTGACACCACCCCGACGCCGGTAAATCCAGCCCCAGTAGCAGGAACTCCAACGCCAGATCAGGCCAGCGCCCCGGCGAAGGCAGTGGTGAAAAAGAAGAGCACGCGTGCTGCCTCAGCCCGAAAGTCGACTGCTCGTACTGTGAAGAAGCGCACCGCTAAGAAAGCAGCTGTCAAAAAGGTAGGAGTAAAGAAGACTCCTGTTAAGCGCGTTCGCGTCAAGCGCATGGCGAAGGCGTAACTCGAATAGGTAATGGCCTTCTCTCCGACTCGTTATTTTCGAGTGGGGAGAACGGCCTTATTCAGCTAAGACGTTAGGTAAGAATTCGAGAATATCTGTTGCTACTACTGGATTTCGTTTCTTAGCAGCTGCTTTTCCAGCAAGAGAATGAGCGGTGACTGCGTAGGAGACAACTTCCATGGCTTCATCCAGGTTTGTGGGTTGCCATGATGCGAGCATCGAGCCAATGAGGCCGGCGAGAATATCGCCGCTTCCCGCAGTTGCTAATTCCACTCCACCAATATCATCGATTAAATAACTTCCTTCGGGTGAAGCGATAATTGTGCCGGGACCTTTGAGTACGCAGATGGCATTAAATTCTGCGGCGATCGCACCAGCGTTATCTACACGCTCATCCAAAGCAAAGCCCAGCGCTAGAGCTTCACCTTCGTGTGGTGTCAGCACGGTAAAAGCAGCGCGACTTTCCCGTGCACGTGACAGCGCACTTCCATCGAGGACTAAGTATCGAGATTCAGGTAGACGCTTAATTTTCGGTGCGCCACATCCCACGACCCAGGCATCGACTCGATCAAGTTCTATTGAGCGAGTAGGGACGACATCGGGAAATGCTCCCAACACTAATTCGGTCGCACGGTTTTTCTGATCGAAATAGGTGATGTAGCCCGCGCCACCACGTCTGGCGCCACCAGTAGTAAGGACTGCTGCACCAGGAAATTGTGTTGACCCGGCCCACACTCCAACAGTGCCGCGGGAATACTTATGTGAATTCGGCGCAATCGGCGCGAGCAGTTCAGAGGGTGTGAGTGATTTCGCTTTCTTGGCCATATCCCAAGGGTACTTAACTTCACTAGCAAGCGTAGACTCAAGAACGTGAATTTCGGGGATAAGTTAATTCATGGCCTAGGAGATGGCTGGTGGATGTTCTTCGATACTTTCTGGGCGCTGGTTTT
>CAIQXR010000209.1 GCA_903875815.1 uncultured Actinomycetes bacterium | reverse complement strand
CGACTGTTTTCCGAAATTTCCCGAGGACCTTCCTCAATTCGAAAGAGCAGGCCAGCGCCAATCAAGTAGCAAAGGCTCATGATCGCAAAAGTCGCACGCGTGCCGAGCGAGACAACGAAAAGCCCAGCAATTCATGGCCACACGATGGTGCCAATCCGATAAGCAATACCGCGAATGGTGTTGCCTTCCATCCGTTTTTCTTCCGGAAGCACGCTGGACATAATCGCTTGTGATGCGGGTCCGCCAAATGCATCGCTGGCACCCATGACAAAGACAATCAGCGAAAGCAGCCAAATCTTGCTGGCGTTATATGGCAAGAAAACGACGATCGTTCCGAGAACCGCGCGAAAGCCATCGGCGAGAATCAAAACGGTTTTGCGCGGTAGGCGATCAGTCCACACTCCCCCAACTGGAGCGAGCAGAATTCCAGCAACGATGCGGGCTGCCAAAATAATTCCGAGTTTGGTCGCACTGGCGCCGCTATCTAGAACTGCGACAGCTAAAACAATCGGAAAACCCGAAATCGCCAAAATAGTGAAGATGGTGGATGCCCAAAGATTTCGATAGGGGCGATATGAAAAAAGAGCGCCAGGTTCGAAGAACTTCGAGAACATGGCGCTCAATCTAACCTAATTACTTATTGGCACTTGCCTTACGAGATGCAAGAACTTGATCGATGATTCCGTACTCGACTGCTTCTTGAGCGGTGAGAATCTTGTCGCGTTCGATGTCCTTGGCAATAGCTGCGGCATCCTTGGTGGTGTGCTTGGAGAGCATGCCTTCAAGAAGTGAGCGCATACGTGAGACTTCACGTGCCTGAATCTCGATATCAGAACCCTGTCCGCCGCCTTCGCTATATGGCTGGTGGATCAAGATACGTGCATGCTCAAGAGCCATGCGCTTACCCTTTGCTCCACCTGCGAGCAAGATCGCAGCAGCTGAAGCCGCCTGACCCAAGCAGATAGTCATGACATCGGGGCGAACAAATTGCATGGTGTCATAGATTGCGGTGAGCGCTGTGAAAGAGCCACCTGGGGAGTTGATGTAAAGAATGATGTCGCGATCAGGATCCATCGATTCCAAAGTTAAGAGCTGTGCCATGACATCGTTGGCGACGGTGTCATCGATCGGCTGACCCAAGAAGATGATGCGCTCTTCAAAGAGCTTGGTATATGGATCAAGACGCTTGTAACCGTAAGCGGTCTTCTCTTCAATAGTAGGAAGAACGTAGCGATTATGAATCTCGCTGATGGGGTTCATTGATCCCATGCCAGAGTTAAATTGTGAACTCATGCTGTTCCACCACTTCCTGATACTTGACCTGCTGAACGAACAACGTGATCGACAAAGCCGTAAGTCTTAGCATCTTCGGCCGTGAACCAACGGTCACGATCGGAATCGGCTTCGATGGTCTCTGCCTTTTGTCCGGTATGGAAAGCAATGAGCTCGGCAAGAGTCTTCTTGGTGTGAGCCATCTGCTCTGCCTGAATACGAATATCGGATTCGGTTCCGCCGATGCCACCAGAAGGTTGGTGCATCATGATGCGAGCATGTGGAAGGGCGTAACGCTTTCCTGGCGCACCTGCGCAGAGAAGGAACTGACCCATCGATGCAGCAAGACCCATCGCCACTGTTGCAACATCGTTCTTGATGTATTGCATGGTGTCGTAGATCGCCATACCTGCAGTGACAGAGCCACCTGGTGAGTTGATGTACAAATAAATATCTTTATCTGGATCTTCAGCAGCGAGGAGCAAAAGCTGAGCTGAGATCGCATTGGCCATGGAGTCTTCTACGACCGAGCCGAGGAAGATAATGCGTTCGCGAAGGAGGCGCTGATAAACCTGCTCATCGAAACCGCCGGACGAGCTCGCTGAACGCGAGGTAATGAGATCCACTATTTCCTCCAGTTGGAATTGTTATCTACTGCCAATTTCCTTGTCTTGACCCTAACAATCTTTTGGCGCAATTTCTTCCGCAATATGGCCAAATCGAGCGCACACCTGTTCGCTTACAGAGAAGAACCCTCCCCCAGGCCACTTGGGCCCGAGAAAGGGTTCAGAAAGTAAACGAATTAAT
>CAIQXR010000208.1 GCA_903875815.1 uncultured Actinomycetes bacterium | reverse complement strand
TATGCGATTCACAATCTTGCATCTCTCCCCCACATTTCCATCGCTGGCGCAATTGCGACTGGCACTCATGGCTCTGGCATCAAGAATGGCGCGCTCCATACCTGTGTGAAAGCCCTAACACTCATGGGACCGGATGGATTACTTCGCACCATAAAGAAAGGTGTTGACGCAGAATTCGAAAAAGTGATCGTAGGACTTGGTGTGGCCGGAATGATCGTCTCCCTTGATCTCGCAATAGTTCCTACATTTGAAATTGCTCAAAAAGTTTATGGAAATTTTCCGCATGATCTCTTCGCTGCCAATCTCACAGAGATACTTTCTGGTGGGTATAGCGTTAGTTATTTCACGATCTGGGGCGATGACCACGCTGGGGATCTCTGGGTGAAATCAGAATCGATTCCACCGCAGGAGATTATGGGAATTGCCGAACGCACCGAGAAGGCACATCCGATTTTCGGAATAGATCCATCAGCCTGCACGGAACAACTTGGCATCCCAGGGCCGTGGCATCTGCGCCTGCCGCACTTCCGAATTGATGCCACCCCTAGCGCAGGAAATGAATTGCAGAGTGAATTCTTTGTCGATGTGAAATCCGCCCCCGAAGCATTTGCTGCATTCAAAAAGATTTCCCATCTCTTCCGTCATAAATTGATGGTGACGGAGATCCGGGCAATTGCCGAAGATGGCGCTTGGCTTAGCCCAGCATTTGGGCAGACGTCGATCGCGTTCCACTGCACCTGGCAGAACGATCCAGAAGTTCCTGCACTTGTAGCCCTTATTGAAGCGGCACTCAGACCCTTTAATTTTCGACCACACTTCGGAAAACTCTTCAATGTCGGCATAGAACACCTTCTCCAAGTACTACCGAGATTTGCTGACTTCGTGGACTATGCCGCCACAGTGGATCCCAACGGAAAATTCCGGAATGAATTTACTAATGCGGTGCTGGGGCTCTAAAGCCAGAGAATACGATTTCGATCTTCTGGCTTACCCGCCATCAATTCCAGATCAAATTCACCAGATCGGCGCTGCCAATCATTGCCAGCAAGTGCGCGGGAGAGGCCAGCGAGTTCGGTGGGGTCATTGAGATTGGCTTGTGTGAAGTCATCTCGAATTGTTCCTTGATGATCAAAGACCGTTGTGGCGATAGCAATCTGCGATCCTTCTTCAAGAATCTCAACTATCCGACCCTGTTGTGGCCAATCAATGTTGGAGGCAGTTTGGATATGCCAAAAGCCGCGGACACCTTCAGCTTCGATCTTCTCCACTTTATGTTCATGATTATGTCCAGCAAGCCAGAGAATCACTCGATCATCTTTGAGAAGTTCCGTCACTAATTCATCTTCTCCTACGCGACGCTCGGCGCCTTCGGGAGTGTAGAGATTGAAGAGGGTCGACGCTGGATGATGCGACAGAAAGATGTAATAGCGAGGAGTCTCATCACACAGCAACGCTTTGATCCACTCGAATTGCGTCTCATCAAGCGATCCTTGCCAACCGCCATGGATATTTACGGTATCCATCGATACCAGGCGAACACCATTAATATCGCGATACCAATATTTAGTCTTATTGGAGTTATTGAGTTGATCTAAACCATGGTCATGACCGCATGAAGTATGAAGCTCTGCCCAGTTCTCCACTGAGTTGTAGTTGCGATTGTCATCTGGAGTTAATTCGGTGAATTTAGCGCCGTGCACATCGGGGTAACTTGTAGGACCGACCATCGTGAAGTTGCTAAACATCTCGCCCAGATTTGTATCTGGGGCGAGTGCGGCGAGGCGTTGACCGCCTACAGCAAAGGCACGTAACTCATCATTTGCCGGTACCGTTCCTTGAAGGAGAGCATCATGATTTCCATGGGTAGCAAGCCAGCGATGCTTGATGCCAGATGCTTTAAAGGGCCGGCGAATTGCATCAGTGAGTCCCGGGACTTTAGGCAGGCCATAGAGAGCTCGCGGATAATCCTTTGTGCAACCTTCAGGTGTGCCTTCAGGATTCCAATAGGACGGGTCATACTTCTTAGGATCGGTACTCGCAACACCTTCCCATAGAGAGTGATCACCACTATCGGGATGCACTTGACCGCCATCGAGAATGGCTAAGTACCACGCTAATTCATTGCCTTGGGCGTTATCTGTTACGTCGCCAGTAATAACT